>NZ_DJSX01000066.1:0-179719 GCF_002439135.1 Pseudomonas sp. UBA6323
GCGCTGCTGCACAAGGCCATCGGCCCGCAGCTGACCTGCGTGTTCGTCGACAACGGCCTGCTGCGCCTGCACGAAGGTGACCAGGTCATGGCCATGTTCGCCGAGAACATGGGCGTCAAGGTCATCCGTGCCAACGCCGAAGAACAGTTCCTCGGCAACCTGGCCGGCGAAGCGGATCCAGAGAAGAAGCGCAAGATCATCGGACGCACCTTCATCGACGTGTTCGATGCCGAGGCCAGCAAGCTGGACAACATCCAGTTCCTCGCCCAGGGCACCATCTACCCGGACGTGATCGAGTCGGCTGGCGCCAAGAGCGGCAAGGCCCACGTGATCAAATCGCACCACAACGTCGGTGGCCTGCCGGAGGAGATGAACCTCAAGCTGGTAGAACCGCTGCGTGAACTGTTCAAGGACGAAGTGCGCAAGATCGGCCTGGAGCTGGGCCTGCCCTACGACATGGTCTACCGCCACCCGTTCCCGGGCCCTGGCCTGGGTGTGCGCATCCTCGGCGAGGTGAAGAAGGAATACGCCGACATCCTGCGCCGCGCCGATCACATCTTCATCGAAGAGCTGCGCAAGGCCGACTGGTACCACAAGACCAGCCAGGCGTTCGTGGTGTTCCAGCCGGTGAAATCGGTCGGCGTGGTCGGTGACGGTCGCCGCTACGCCTGGGTCGTCGCCCTGCGCGCCGTGGAAACCGTGGACTTCATGACCGCTCGCTGGGCGCACCTGCCCTACGAGCTGCTGGAAACCGTCAGCGGCCGGATCATCAACGAGATCGACGGCATCTCCCGCGTCACCTACGACGTGTCGAGCAAGCCGCCTGCGACCATCGAGTGGGAGTGATGTAGGGTCCTTCTGGGCTCATTGAGATGTATCGATAGCCAATTGCAACGTGTTGATTTAAAAGAAAATTCGTTGCAATGGTTATCGAGGCCTATCGCCGATCAGCAGAACGGATTGGCGGTAGCGGTGACGGTAGTAAACAGCGGTCGGATTGAGACCGTTCTGTTTACTATCCGGTCAAAACCGGTCTTTGACGGTAAATCGCTCCTTGGGAAAGCTTGCCCTGTGCGGCTTTCCCGGCATCAACAGGTCTCCTGACCCTTGACGGTAAAAGCCGTCATGAACAGGAGTAAAAACCTCGATGCTTACTGATACCAAACTGCGCAATCTCAAGCCCAAGTCCAAGCTGTACAAGGCTTCCGACCGCGATGGTATGTACGTGACGGTATCGCCTACCGGTACCGTCACCTTTCGCTACGACTACCGTCTCAATGGACGCAGAGAAACGCTGACCATCGGGCGCTATGGGCCAACTGGCATTTCCCTGGCCATGGCTCGCGAGAAGCTGCTCGATGCCAAGCGCATGGTCGCTCTGGGCAAGTCTCCCTCCCTGGAGAAGCAGCGCGCTAAGCGGCGCCTGAACGCTGCCAAGAATTTCGGTGAAACGCTGACGAAGTGGTTGGCCGGTGCGCGCATGGCGGACAGCACTCGCGCGATGCGTAGAAGCATCATCGACCGCGACATCCTGCCGGTCTTCGAAAATCGGCTGCTGACCGAAATCACCCCTGACGATCTGCGAGCCCTATGTGCCAAGGTGAAGGCTCGCGGGGCACCGGCAACTGCGGTCCATATTCGCGACATCGTAAAACAGGTCTATGCGTTCGCGATCCTGCATGGCGAGAAGGTCGAGAATCCGGCTGACGACGTTAAGGCGTCTTCCATCGCTATTTTCGCGCCGAAGGACCGGGCGCTGAGCCCGACCGAAATTCGGCTGGCCTTCCACCAACTGGAGACTATCGCCGCGTATCCCACGATCAAGCTGGCCTTGCGGCTGGTGCTGCTGACCTTGGTTCGCAAGAGCGAGTTGATCGAGGCGACCTGGGACGAGGTGGACTTCGAGAATGCCACCTGGACGATCTCCAAGGAGCGGATGAAGGGGCGTAACCCGCACGTTGTCTACTTGTCGCGCCAGGCCTTGGATATCTTCGTGGCCCTGCACACCTGTGCGGCCGGTTCCCGCTATGTGTTGCCCTCGCGCTATGACATCTACCGCTGCATGTCGCACGCCACCCTGAACCGCATCACCCAGCTCATTGCCTCACGTGCGAAGGAAGCAGGCCTGCCGTTGGAGCCGTTCACCGTCCACGACCTGCGCAGGACGGGTTCCACGCTACTCAACGAGGTGGGCTTCAACGGCGATTGGATCGAGAAATGCCTGGCTCACGAGGATGGTCGCTCCTCGCGCTCGGTCTACAACAAGGCCGAGTACGCGGAGCAGCGCCGGCACATGCTGCAGGAGTGGGCGGACATGATCGACGCTTGGATCGACGGCCGCACTCATGTTCCCAAGCTGCTGCCGGACAGCGTTGTAGTGCCGGTGTTGAGTGCCACGGTTTAAGGAAAGCGAAAGGTTGTCAGTTGACAACCTTGCCGATCATGCGAATACTGGAGATCACTGATGACCCGTCCTTCTCACTCGAAGAAAGAGGTCGAAGAAGCACTCAGGCATGCCGAAGAGCAGGGCTGGCGCATAGAGCTGGGTGGTAGCCACGCTTGGGGACGAATCTATTGTCCCTACAACGATGAAGAGTGCCGCTGCGGCGAGTTCTGCATCACCAGTGTGTGGAGTACACCGAAGAACCCAGGCAACCATGCGCGTGCCCTTCGGCGCGTCGTCGACAACTGCACCACGCACCGTAAACAGCGGCAGACCGCTGAAGGCGCAGAGGAGTAGCGCTATGGAATACATCTTCACACTGAAATACCAACTGGCCGACGATGACCGTGACCCGGAAGCGTTGGTCGAGCGCCTCGGCGAGGCCGGCTGCGACGATGCCTTGATCGGCATTGGTCAGCCAGGCCGACTGGCGCTGGAGTTCACCCGTGAAGCGGAGAATGCTGAGGCGGCTGTGTGCAGCGCACTGGCCGACGTGCGCAGTGCGGTACCGTCGGCAAGGCTGATCGAGGTGGCGCCGGATCTGGTCGGTCTCACCGATGTGGCGGAGATCGTCGGCGTATCGCGCCAGAACATGCGCAAGCTGATGCTGGCTTATCCGGGCAGTTTCCCTGCGCCGGTGCATGAGGGCAGTGCATCGATCTGGCACCTGGCGGACGTGCTGACCTGGCTGCAGGCCAAAGGCAGCTATTTGCTGCCTGGCGGTGTCTTGGACGTGGCTCAGGTGGCCCTGCAGGTCAATCTAGCCAAGGAAGAACGACGACTCACTCGCCCGACCTCCAAGGAACTTCAGGCCCTTGTCGGATGAGGCCGGCGCCGACTTCATGTTTGGCTTGAGCCCGCCCGGACAGGGCGGGTTTTCCTGAGGTAAACATCCGGCTTGCTGATATTGACCCGAGGCGCCCGCTTGCGCTCCTCGATCCAGGCTTCTACCTCGGCCAGGTCCCAGACCACGCAACGTGGTGTGAGGTTGAAGCGCCTGGGGAACTCGCCACGACGCTCCATCTCGTAGATCGTTGATTCAGCCAGGGGCACGATCTGTCTTAGCTCATGCTTGCGAATCGTGCGCCGGAAGGGCAGAGGACTGCCCTTCGGGAACTGCGGAAGCGACTCGTAGGCTTCCGTGCCCGGTAAGGGGAGGGACTGATCAGAGTCGGTATCAAAACTCTCGGTTGTACGCGAAGAAGTATCCATCTCTATCTCCATGATTACGCTCCATGGGGAGATGGTGGATGCCGGTATTTATCGGAACAACATGCTGTGGCGTAGCCTGGTGCAGATGCTGCTCCGTGTAGTGGTCAAGACCAGGGCCAGAAGTGCTACAGGAAAAATTTAGGGTTCATATATGCTGACCTCTCATGTTTGGCTATGAAGGGCACCATAACGAACCCCAAACCTATTTCAAGTCCTTACCTTGTTTATGCCGAAGCCTTTCTGCCGCGCTTGGCCTTGGGGGCGGCAGCGCGTTGGGCTTGGATGCGTTCCAGCAGCACGCTGGCCGGTTCGTCGCTCGGGTCTTGCGGCACCAGTTCACCACGGAAGGCTTTGGCCAAGATGCTTTGGGTCAGATGGTCGATACGGCTTTTGGCTGAGGCGACCTTGGCTTCCAGTTGGTCGGCGAAGGCAAACAGCTGCTCGACGCGGCGGACGATTTCGGTCTGTTCGACGCGAGGTGGCAATGGAATTTGGAGGGCTCTCACATCCCCGATGTTTATGCCGCGAACGGCTACACCACGGGTGGCGTTTTTCATTCGGCGCTGTGTTGAGTCCGCCAGCAATGCCCAATAGACGAAGTCAGCTGAAACTAGCGGTGATATTGATAGGCGGGCCGTATCCTGCGTGATATTCGCACCTTCAAGGTTCGCTGGAATTTTGATCAGACGCCCCACACTACCTCGAATGGATAACAGCAGGTCTCCCTCCATAAGACGCGCTCGCTTGAACTGCTCATCAATTTCTGAGCTGGTCTTTTTGATGTTTGCCATGTTGAGTTTGTTGCCTGGGAAGTCCGCAACTCGGATATACGGAATTCCCTCGTCCAACTCTGGGCCCGGCTTCAGAATGCCGTACGTGATCGGTCGTCCTGGGACACAAATGTCACGTAGTTCGGCTATATCCCAAGTCTCCGGTAAATCCTCCGGGCTTAGATCATGGGCTTCCTCTGTTGGGTCGGAGGCATTGCCACGGGCATGCCCACCTTCCGCTGCATGAGCCTCTTTAATTTGGCGGTGCAGTACATAGCCGTTATCAATGGAGACGCCATTTGAGCGCCACTCCTCCGTCAACCTCCCAGAAGCCGCTGCGGCGAGGACGGATTGGCGGAAGCGTTTGAGCAGTGCGGGGATGCTGTCGATGCGGACTTTGAGGGTGTCGACCTGGGTCAGTAGTTCATCCAGCTTGGTGGTGATGCGGGTTTGTTCGGCGAGCGGTGGAAGGCTCACTTCATGCGCTTTTATCACCGCTTGTGAAATATTTGGTTGAGCCCCTCCTTTCCCTTTCTTGATGAACGCATCTTTTTCGTTCTGCAGCAGTCGGTATAGGAACTCTGAAGAGGTCAAACCTTCGATTGGAGCACCCACAGCACAGGCTTGGTTCGTTGCAGCATCCACTCCAAGAATGGCCGTTTTTCCGATTGTGGCTCCGTACATAGCAATGGCTACTGAGCCCGCAGGAAAGATTTTGGCGCTGGATCCACTCACGGCAGCTTCAGTGATGTTCTCTTCAGTGCTTTTCACGTAGCGAGCATTTAGCTCGCCACTTTTAATCCAGGGTATTGAACCACCGTAGAAGTTCGACTCACTGCGCGAAGGAGTTCCGCCTGATCCCCACGTTGCGATCTCACCGAGTGAGCATTGAACCCACCCCTCTGGCAACTCACTCATCCCCCGCCTCCTGAACCACTGAAAGCCCCATCACCTCCGCCATCAGTTGCTTCTGCGCCGCCACTTCATCGCCGGCACCCAGCGCTTTCATCAGCTCTTCCAGCTCGTGCAGGGCTTCGGTCAGTTCGGCCATGGCTTCGCCGGCCAGCACTTCCGGGGCGGGCAAATCGGCCGCATCCAGGCTATCGGCATCCTTTAGCCAGCTGATGTCCAGGGAGTCGCCACGCTCGCGGATCTGCTCGCGGGTAAACACTCGGAAGCGGCTCAGTTCGCCGACACCTTCGACATTTTCGGCGCGTGGGCTGTTGCCGTTGGGGTCATCGCCGTAAGCGTCCTCGAAGGGCTTGAGGTGTTGAGCGCCGAACGGCGTGCGTTTGCCGAAGGTGGGCATATTGCTGCGCAGGTCATAGACCCATACGCGCTGGGTGCAGCCTTGTTCCTGTCGCGGGTTGGCGGCAGTGCCTTTCTGGAAGAACAGCACATTGGTCTTCACGCCCTGGGCATAGAAGATGCCGGTGGGCAGGCGCAGGATGGTGTGCAGGTTGCACTTGTCCATCAGGTCGCGGCGTACCTCGGTGCCGACGCCGGCTTCGAACAGCACGTTATCCGGCAGTACCACGGCGGCCCGGCCACCGGGTTTGAGGCCACGGTAGATGTGCTGCAGGAAGGCCAACTGCTTGTTGCTGGTCTTGTAGGTGAGGTCGTCGCGGGTTGGGCCGCCGCCGCCTTTGGCGGTGCCGAACGGCGGGTTGGAGAGAATCACCTCGACCTTGGGCTGGCTGGCGCCGACCTGGCCAAGGGCATTGCCGAGGTGCACCACGCCTTCCTCGTCGCCTTCCATGCCGTGCAGCAGGGTGTTCATCAGGGCCAGGCGGCGAGTGCCGGGCACCAGTTCGATGCCAACAAAGGCCTTGTTGCGCTGAAAGCTGCGGGCTTTCTCATCGAGGTCGTAGAGGTCGTCGGTGTGGCGCTTGATATACGCGTCGGCGGCAATCAGGAAGCCTGCGGTGCCAGCGGCTGGGTCCTGGATGGTTTCACCGGGCTGCGGCTTGAGGCAGTTGATGATGCTGTCGATCAGCGGGCGCGGGGTGAAGTACTGGCCAGCGCCAGATTTGGTTTCGTTGGCGTTCTTTTCCAGCAGGCCTTCGTACAGATCGCCGAGACCATCCTGGCGAGCGCTGAACCAGTCGATGCCGTCCAGGCTTTTGATCAACTGCTCCAGGTGGCGCGGCTCTTTCAGACGCGTTTGAGCATCGGCGTAGATGGCGGCGATCAGTGGGTCGCTGTTCTTGCCCAAATCCAGCAGCATCTGCCGATAGTGGTCGAGCAGGTTGAGACCGGATTTGTCGGTGAGATCCGGCCAGCGTGCGCCTGCGGGTAGCTTGTGCTCGAACTGGTTGCCGCTCTGGGCCTGTTCGAATTCCATCTTGATAAACAGCAGCAGCACCAGTTCGGTGACGTAGTCGCTGTAGTTGATGCCGTCGTCGCGCAGCACGTCGCAGAGGTTCCAGAGCTTCTGGACGATGTCGGAGTTGGTCATGGGGCTTCCTAGCAGAAATAAAAAACCCGCACGATTTGTGCGTGGCTGCCGGGGCAGTCAGAGGCATGGCGGGTATGTGGTTGCCGAGGGTAGTGGCCGAGGCAGGGCTTTTCAAGGATGGCCATATGAGCCTTAGTTGCCCGCTGGGGGCTGCAGTGCGGTACGTACCTGGGTGACGGCGGCATTGCGTCCGGCATCCAGTATCTGTCGGGTGAAGAGCGTTGCGTAGGCCGAGGCGTCAGTGTGCCTGCCATCCAGGCGGGGATGCAGGCGAGCCTTCAGCTGTTGGCTGTTCTCATGTTGGCCTACCGCTTCCCCCAGCGTATCGAGCAAAGCCCCTTCAAGGCATTGTGGCTGCCAAAGAATGATTTCATAGCCCTCTTTGGCAGCGCGTTTGTAGTCCGCTTCGTCAGGTGGCAGGTCGGCATCCAGCAGGAACAGGCGTCGGTCATAGTCCTTGCCCTGGTATTTGCGAATGGCGTGGGTGATGACGTTGCCCGGTGAGCCGCCATCACCTGCTTCGACCTTGACGCTGATGCCGCTGTCGCGTGGGCAGTAGAGCTGTTTCATATGGCTTATGAAGGCTCGGTCATCCGCACCTTCACCCACTACTAGCAGGGTGCTGCGCATAAGGTTGCGCTGCGCCTTGCGCACTGCTCGCTTCATAGATCCGGCACCCCACCGAGGGCACCTGCCATGTATTTGGCATAGAGGTTGTCGTCGGCTCGTAGGCCCTGAACTTCATCCAGGCGCCAGGCTTCGGAGCACTGGTCACGCTTCTCGCAGAGGTAGACCTGATGCTTCTGCAAATGGTTGAGCAACTCCGGTGTGTGACAGGTGAAGATCAATTGGGCTTGATGCGGGTTGCTGTGTTCGAAACGGAACCAGTCGAGCATGCGTGGCATCAGGTGCGGGTGCAGGTCGTTGTCGATTTCATCGATAACGGCGATACCGCCAAACTCCAAGGCATGCAGGATTTTCCCTAGCAGCACGAAAGCGGACTGTGTACCGCTGGATTCGTCAAAGAAGCTCAGCTCGAACTCGTAACCAGCGTTGTTTCGGTGCAGTCCAACGGGCTCATGCAGCGTACTTGTGCTGCCATCTTCACGGGTGATTTCGCGCTGGCGAATGGCGATGTCGCTCAAGCCAAGGTCAAACTCGCGCATGGCTTCTACCATGCGTGCCTTGATCTGCGGCGCCTGCTCATAATCCCGCGCAGCGACAAACACCTCCCCATGCTGGAAATGCTGCCGGCCCATGGCGTTGACGTTGCTGGTCACCCGCTCGAAATACTCGATGAAAGGCCTTGCTTCGCGAATGTCGTAGCTGTGGGCGGCGGCCAGCAGCGACGCATTGGCACGAATGCTTTCGGCCTGCGCCTTGGGGAAGGGAAAGCCTTTTTGCTTGAAGCTGAAGCCTTCGCCATTGCGCTCGCGGCGGAACAGGTAACTGAACTGGCTGCTGGTTCGTTGAAGCAGGACTTCTCGGATCACCTGCCCCGACTGAAGGGCGAGCTGGTAGCGATGTTCGACACCGGCCAGTAGGAAGTCGACTTCAATACGTGTCTCTTCAGCGGCGAGCAGGCGATGAGGGCGGTAGAGAATCGCGCTGTCCGGGTCGTTAGCCAGAAACGAATCACAGACAAACCAACCGAGAAACGCCAGCGGCTTGATGAGCTGTGTCTTGCCTGAACCATTGGCGCCAACCACCGCTATGACTTTATTCAGTCGGCTGCCATCAGCCAGGTCGATATCGAAGCCGGAGGGAGTGGGTTTTTTGCCGAGGGTGAAGTCGACTTCGGTTTCGTCAGCAAAGCTGTAGAAGTTCGAGATACGGATGGACTTGATCATATTCTTCGGCTTCTAACGAAATTTTGTCGATTCTTTGCTTTAACTAATTTTTTAGCAAGCTTAAAAATAGAGGGGTCTTAGCGTTTCGAGGCGAGCGAGTTGTGCTTGGCGCTCCCGCAGCGGGGGAGGCTGTGCGGCCGGGGGCAGGATGGGGTGCCGACGGGTTGCTCACCCAATGAGCCGATTAGCAGGTTTATTCGGCTCATTGGGTGAGCTGATTGTGTGGGCTAACCGGCTCTGCGTTTCGTTTCAGCAGCCAGGTACCCGCAGTTGCTGGCCGACAGTGACGGCTGTGACCTGAACAGCGTTGAGGGCTTGGCGGGCAACGGGGTCGAACTGGCGGTTGCAGTTGAACTGGCCATCCATAACCCAGTCCTCGCCCATGGTCTTGATCATCTGGTTACGCCAGATATCGGCGGCCTCAATGGCAGCGTCCTCAACCTGCACGGCTTCCAGCAGCACTTCCATAAAATCGACAGCGCGCGGGCCTTCCCAGTGGCCGTAAACGGATGGGTCGTATGAGTTTCCGCAACCGCTCAGGCAATCGGCGTGGTAGCTCAAGCCGCCGCCAGAGGCTTGTTCAAAAGCACCGAAAGTCAGGGGTTGGCCAGGGGCCGGAGCGTAGTCGCCAACGAATTGGGTCAGGTCAGCTTGGCACTGGGGGGTTAGTTCCAGGCGCAACGCACTGACGGTGTCTTCAGTAATGGTGGCGGTGATGTTGCAGCCCTGAACGCGGAACTTGTGCTCGTCGCCAAAAGATTCGCGGGGAATGCCCGCAATGGACTCGAAGTAGCGCTGGTTAGTGCCGAGCATTTCGCCGTTGAACACTTCAGCCACGGTGGTCGCCTGAACCAGGGTGCAGGCACCGAGCAGCACGCTGCCAATTAGGGTTTGGGGGAGCTTTTGCATGGGGACTTCCTTGCCGTTGGGTTAGCTGGCCTGGGGCCAGAGATGTTGGTTGAGCGTGTCCAGTACTGTATCCAGGTTGCCGCCTAGGTTGCGATCCAGCGCCTTGAGGCCGCCGTCATTACGGAAGGCATCGTTGACCTGCTGCGGATCAATGACCACTTCATGCACCAGTTGCTTGGCCAGGCGATCCAGCCATTTGCGTTGCACAGGCGTCCAGGGTTGCAGGGAGTAGATAGTCTGCATGGCCTTGGCCACACGTTGGTCGAAGGGCAGCAGGGCTTCGCCGATGGCCGCCTGGCGAATGTAGCCGATGATGCTGGCGGCGATTTCCTGGTTGGTCTGGTTGCGCCAGGCGCTTTTCAGGCTGGCTTCGCTGAAACCGTGCTGGTCGAGCAGCAGGCGGACTTCGCGCAGTTGCTCGCGAGTCAGATCCTTGGGGCGGTTGACCACAACGCCAAGGGCCGCTGACTGGTTGAGTTGGCTGCGAATAAAGTCGTTGAAGCTTTCCAGGTAGTCAGCCGGCTTCTGGTTTTGTCCGTAGTTTTGCTCGCGCAGCAGCAGTTCGTCGCTGTGGGTGGAGATAACCGGGTAGTTCTCCGAACCGAGCAGGGCGCTGACGGCAGCGAGCTGGTTGAGCAACTGGCTGTGTTGGCGGACGAAGTTGGCCGCTTGCTGCGGGCCAAGGTCGTGCAGGTGTTTGTGCAGTTGGGCAGGTTCGACCCCCCAGGCATCCTGCAGCTCATCGAGCTTTTGCTTCAGCGTGGGTTTGTCCTCGGCCTTGTGCTGGGCCTTGCGCAGGATGCGCATGACGCGCTGGCTCAGCTGGTCAAGCACGTCATGGGCGTGGCTGCTGTCGTCCTGACTGCCAGGGGCGTCATGGCTGGCTCCGCTGGTGAGTTCGCTGACCAGTTGCTCCAGGCTGATGTTGGGGTTCTTCACCAGGGGTTTCATGGTGTCGACCGCTTCCAGGCTGGCGTAAAGATCGACGGGGTCGTAGATGCGGAATACGGTTTTGCCGATGTCGTCGCAGCGGCGGGTGGCACGGCCTTTCATCTGCTCGTAGAGGATGCGTGAGCGCACCCGGCGCATGAAGACCAGGTTGCAGATCTTCGGTACGTCGATACCGGTGGTGAGCAGGTCGACGGTGATGGCGATATTGGGGTTGGGCTCGTTCTTGTAGCGGCGAATAAGCTGCTCAACCTTGTCGCTTTGCCCGGTGATGATGCGCACGGCCGCTTCGTTGTATTGCTCGCCGTAGGCCTCTTTGAAGGCATCGTCGAGCAGGTTCTTCACCCGTTCGGCGTGGGCCTGGTTGACGCAGAAGATCATGGTCTTCTCTTCGCCAAAGGGGTCCAGCTCCTTGGCCAGTTCAGCACAGATGACCTTGTCGAAGGCTGGGGTGATCACGCGGCGGTTGAACGACTCGATGTTGAAGTTGAGTTCATCTTCCAGCTCGGCTACGTCGACTTCGCCGGTCTGGGTGTTGATGACGCTGACCGACTCGCCTTTCTCGAAGCGGATACCGTGCTTGCTGAGCTGGGTTTCATAGCGGATCGGTGGTTCGTGATCCACCAGCCAGGCGTCGGCCACTGCTTCGCGGTAGCTGTAGGTGAATACCGGTTTGCCGAAAATTTCGCTGGTGTGCTTGGCCGGGGTGGCGGTGAGGCCGATGCGGCAGGCGTCGAAGTGGTCGAGCACGCGGCGGTATTGCGAGAGGTACTGGCTGTGATCACGCACGGCCAACTCACCTTCGGTCATTTCCTGGTCGAGGGTATAACCCCGGTGGGCTTCGTCAACGATGATGCAGTCGAATTCGCCCACGGGCGGCGGGTTATCCGAGCGGAAGATGCGGCTGACCATGGCTTGCACGGTAGCGACCTGGACGCGGGTCTCCGCCTCGGCGGCCATGTCGCCCAACTCTTTGATGTCGTAGATCTGCGCCAGGGTGTGGTTCTGCTCAAGCGTGGTGTCGTTGAACGAGTCAATGGCCTGTTGGCCGAGGGCGCTGCGGTCGACCAGAAACAGGATGCGTTTGAAGCGCTCGGCTTTCAGGAATCGGTACATCAGGCCAATGATGGTGCGGGTTTTACCGGTGCCGGTGGCCATGGCCAGCAGGCAGTCACGCTGATTGTTGGCCAGGGCCTGCTCCACGGCCTGGATGGCTTTCTCCTGGTAGTCGCGCAGCTTGAGGTAGGAGAAGCCTTCGGCCTTGAGCTTGGCCTCGGCGTCTGCCTGGCTCCGTTTGAGCAGGTCGAGCAGGTCATTCGGGGTGTGGAAATCAGGCAGCGGCCTGCGCGTGTTGGCCGGGCTACGTAGGTCACGGAACCAGGTTCCGGACTGTTCGGCGAGCTGCTTGATAAAGGGCCGGCCGTTGCAGGCAAAGGCAAAGGGCACGCGGAAGTGACCACCCTGGCCATCGTTCCAGGGCTGCGTCTGACCTGCCAGCAGCCAGGGCTGTTGATGCTCGGCCGCCAAGTTGAACTCGCGGGCATAGCGCTCGGCTTGGGGGATGCGGTCGGCGATATTGATGCGCTTACGCTTGGCTTCAACGATGGCGATGGGCGTGAGACCGGCGAACAGTACGTAGTCGGCGCATGCTTTGGGGCTACTGGTGGGCCACTCGGCGATGGCCTTGTTCTTGCCCTTCTCCGGGCGCGCTCCCTTGCCGTAGGTGAGGTCGAGAGAGTCGGCTTCCCAGCCGGCGTCGATCAACTGCTGGTCGATCAGGATGCGGGTGAGGTCCTCGGATAGATCGAAGCTGCTGCTGGCCTGCTGAGTCAGCTTGGCGACCTGTTGGCTGGCTTGTGGCTGGGCCGCCAGTTGTTGCTGCAGGGCTTTGAGGCTTTTTTCGTGCTCACTGCGCAGCTTTTGCAACGCGGCTTCGTGTTCAGCTGCTAGTTGCTTATGGCTGCGTGATTCGGCATCCATCTGCTCGGCAAGCACGGCGTATTCTTCAGCCTCCTGCTTGAGCAGGTCGGCCAGCTTCTGGTTGCTCTCCAGTTGCTGGCTGGACTCGCTGAGCTGCGTCTTGAGCTGTTCGATCTGGCTTTGCAGATCGCGCAGCGGTGCGCTGGGATCTGAGGGGGTGACGAAGGGGCCAGGTTTGAACGCATGAGCATTCTTGCCGAACGACTGGTGATACCAGATGGCCAGAGCGCGGGCGACCTTCAAACCATCCATTGCCTCGCGATGCTGGGTGCGGAACTCATGGGTGGCTCGGTTGCCCTCGACGCGCAGGGTATGGAACAGGCTGCGGATGTTCTGATCCAGCTGGATCTCGCGGCTGAGCTTGTAGAGTAGGTCGGACTGCGTGGTGGTGGCATCGAACTCGATACCAGCGCGGCTGGCCAAGTCCTGAGCCAACGCTTCGCCGAGTTGGCGCAGTTTGATCAGTGTGGTGTTGGGGTCGCTGGCGAAGACCTGCTCGGCTGTGCTCGCAAGCTGCAGGAAGACGGGGTCGTGCTCCTGGAGAAAGGCAAAGTTACTGCTGGCCGCCATGATCGATCCTTCGGTTGCGTTCCCACTTAATAAGCCCTGTATGGCTTTATCGTGCGTAAGTGAGGGCAGCTTAACCAAGATGAGCCGAGTTTGACCATGGCATTGAGCCACTCGGTGATCCAGTGCGTATCGGCTAGCTGGTCGGACAGCTAACCGTCAATGCAAGACCATTCAGAGAACCTCCAGCCTGATCGTAGTTTGGCGTGTTAGGCACGCTTCAGAGCCAGTGCTGGCGCAGGTTTGCGGTGTAGGCGGCACGCAGACGCATTGATTGGGTGCCGTCTCCAACCCCCGTGCAGACTGCTTTCCAGGCCAACGAAGTGCCGCCTCCTTTTATCTTGCCCTCCGCTTTTTTCGTGCCTTTGTGCTCCTGAACAGGGTAATCAGGCTGGGGGATACTAAGGATCTCGCAGTCGCTGGGTGGTAGCCGAGGGCAGAGGTATCCGCGGGGCCGCGGTGCTTGAATGCGCAGGCTGAACACACGCTATCGACATCCAGATCGACGCGACAATCGACAGCTCATCAGACATGAGTCTGACCTCAAGAGCTGCGCCCGAACGATCACCGCGCCGACAGACAACGGAACGAAGTGGCGGCTGTCGAATGACTTCGGGTTGATGCTGCTGAGCAGGAGCAGTTCATCGCCAACCAGGCGTCGACAGGCCTGCCAGACTAGCAGCGCGCGACTCTGTCGATCCCTGCGCAAGAGCCAGGCAATAAGGACGCCATTGATGTGCACAGCACCTGACTCTCTTGCATGCACATGTGTTGTGGCACCATCGCCGCCACGGTCTTCAATGGCGGTGCATTCGCCGGCAGGTGGCCGTGCTGCGCAGCCATTGTGGTAGGTGAACCAGCATCAGATTGCCAAGCGCCAGTGAGTTGGCCGGCGAAGTGCGATACCAGCCGACGGGCACGCTGTCGGACGCGTTGTAGACCAACTGCGGTGGCGACGTTGTGAGCGCCGCCCAACCCAGGGCGAATGTGCTGCCTGAGGGCAGTGTCAGCGGTCGCCATGCCTGGTGAGTCACCGGCGTCATGACCTGTCCTGCTGTTTCAGCACTTCGCGCAGCATCTCCGCCATCGTCACGCCACGGTCGAAGGCCGCCAGCTTGATCCGTGTGCGCAGCGCCGGCGTCACGTCCAGCGTCAGCCGGGCGCTGTAGCGCTCGACCTTGCCTTGATCGATGGCGACGCCCTGGCGTATCCAGGCTTCGGCCTGTGGATTTGCCAGTGGACGTGCACCGATACCGATGCGCTTGCCGCTCATGGCGACCACCTCAGCAACTCGTCCACCAGGCTGCTGACCTTCCGCGCGGCGGCACTGTCCGGCGCCAGTTCACGTGCCAGGCGACCGGCTGCCACGCTCTCGGCGAAGACGATGCGCTGGCGTACCTCGGCCTGCAGTGCAAGCATCGGTTGGTCGGCCAAAGCCCCGCGCGCTTCGCGGCCAATCACCGTGGTACTGACGCGGCGGTTGATAGCGAACGCCGCGCGCAGCGTCGGCCTGAACACCTGCGCCTCGCGGATCAGGTTGACCATCTCCGCGCTGGCCCACAGGTCGTAGGGGCTGGGCTGTACCGGGATCAATACGCGATCTGCTGCCAGCAACGCCGAGCGGGCGAGGGCGGCGATGCGCGGTGGCCCGTCGATGATGATGTGATCGGCGCGACGCGCTAGCTCTGGGGCTTCCTGGTGCAGCGTCTCGCGCGCCAGGCCGACAGCACTGAACAATCGCGGCAAACCTTGCTGGCTACGCCGTTGTGTCCAGTCCAGTGCCGAGCCCTGTGGATCGGCATCGAGCAGGATGACGTTCTTTCCACGCAGGGCCAGTTCACCGGCGATATGGGTGGCGAGGGTGGTCTTGCCCGCCCCGCCTTTCTGGTTGAGCAGGGCGACGATCATGGCCGGGTCTCCCTGGCCAAACCGCCCCGATCAGCACCTGTCCACACACAGGCGCTGCCCCAATAACAAGTTAGAGCTTTTAAGTTAGTTAAGTTAAGGGGAGCTGAAAGGCCCGCCAGCCGTGGCCTGTAGAGAAGTTTGTGCGCCTGATAGCACGAGAGTGGTGCGCCTGATAGCACGTGCAGTCGTGCGCCTGATAGCACGACTGCATTCACAGCTTTTCCCGAAGTTATCCCCGTGCCGTCTACGGCACGCGCCGGAGATCCGTTCGCCTGGAGGGCAAGCGCTGAGATGTTTCAGCGGTTTTCTAGGCATGGGCTGGCGCCGATCCCGGAGCAGGGTGCGGGCAGGCTCGAGATAACTTCGCTCAGGATAGGTGTCACAGATCTGCTGTGCATCGTCCTTGTGCTGGCGTTAGCGCCGATGGCTGCCCTCCGGGCCTGTGCGCGTTTGCCGGAAACGGTCCAGGAGCGCGTTGAGGCGCTTCAGGTGACTTGGGAAAGGACGCAGTTGGGGTAAAGCGGCTGGAGCGTTCAAAGGGGCTCTGGAGGCGTTTCTGGCCGCTGTCGTTGAGCGTGGCTCAAGGGTGAACAGGCGGGCCTAACTGGTAGACCCTGGCCTATTCGTGTGCGAACTCGCGTCTCGCAGTCTCGCCCAACGGGCGGCATATGGCGTGTGTGGCTGCAGTCTCCGAAGGTTCGGTTCTACGGCTTTCTGCAAAACCGGACAACCGCATCGGCGGGTTTCCGTAAATCCGTAAAAACGTAAATCCGCTTCCTCACAGATCCGTGGATACGGATCGACGGATTTGGGCAAAACCGTAAGGCCGTAACGGTCTCAATCAACTGGCAGCAAAACGCGGTTGCTCCAGGCTGATCGCCGGAAGCGCGCCCCCGCGCATCAGCCTTGCGGGTGGGGCGCGCGGGTGGCCGGCAGGACAGGGGCGCAAAAAAACAGGGCACCGGGTAGCCCCGGTGCCTTTCGCTGGTCTAGCGATTCCAGAACACATGCACCTGCTCGAAGCCGGTCTCCAAAGTGAATACGTCGCCGCTGTATTCCATGTCACGGGCCATAGCGCGGTAATCGATGTACATGACCAGGTGCGGCGGAATGCTGCTGGTTTCCTCGGTCAGCTCCTGGACGTAGTCAGCCAGCGAGGTGTAGCAGCCGCAGTAATCCTCCTCGGCCGCCTTGCGCGCTTGCTCCAGGTCGTTGAAATGAGCGAGCAGGGCACCGCCGAATTCGGGGTACTCCTCGATGAAACACGCGATCTCATGGGCGTTTTCGAGGCCGTCGTATTCGCCGATGCGGTAGCCCTCGAAGCCCTCGAAGTCGTGAATGGCATATTCCTCCGCACCCTCGACCGGCGAAGCCGCCAGCATGGCGTCGACCTGCGCCTGGATGTCGTCCAGCTCCAGGGTGGCGTCGAGCCAGACGCCATGCAGGTGACCGGCGTTGTAGGCGGCTAGGTCGGCAACGTAGATCCTGATGTGTTCGCTCATGGCTTTCGCTCCTTCGTCTTCAGGGTTCTGCGCTTGCGCTGCGCATGAACCCCTGCCGACTAGGGCGACTAAGGCGGTCGTGAAAAAATCAGGAAAAATCGCGGAGGCTCCACCCAGCGCAGCGGCCGGGTGGAAACCGTCTATTTTTCTTGATTTTGAGGGGGCAAGAACCCCTGTTTTTGCAACGTGGGGAACGTCACCACGTGTGGTGACCGCAACATGCTCCGTTAGTTAGCAACTGGCCGGAGCCGACTAGGAGTTGCCGCTCGCCTATCGCAGCTCCCGATTCCAAGCCCTCATTAAGGGTTTAGAAGCAGGAGCAAATCTCGCCGGAATTACCCTTGGCGGTTGCAGGAGCTGAGTACAACACGTTCATTGAATTGAAGCCGGCGCATCATGCCCCATAGCTATGGCCTTCTGCATCACCTCACCATAACTTCGATGGGGCGCTTGAAGTCGAAGCGCTTACGCGGTCGAATGTTCAGTTGTGGCGCGATGGCATTCAGTTCCTCTTGGCTGTGCGCCGACAAATCTGTTCCCTTGGGCACGTACTGGCGGGATCAGGCCATTAATTTTTTCGTTGCTACCGCGCTGCCAAGGGCTGTGGGGACCGCAAAAGAAAATCTCCAAGCCGGTTCTCTTTCCCGTCCTTCCTTGGGGGCGCGACGCGTCGCCGAGAAGGCGCTCGCGGCAGTGATCCAGGAGGCCTACGCCCAGGGCGCCTCGACCCGCGCGGTCGACATCTGGTCAAGGCCATGGGCAGCATCTTCAAGAGCCAGATGCCGCGCCTAGCGGGAGAGATCGACGAGCGCCTCCACGCCTTCCTCGACCTGAATGCGTGGTTCGGTGATGTTCCACCATTCGCAAACAGGCGTCATCGCCAGCCCCTGATCCGGCTTTGTTGCCTTCTATCTGACCGATGTGGAGGTAGAGCGCATCGACCAGCGTGAATGTCCGGCGGCGGTGAGAGGAAGCGCCCAGACTGCCTTATGTGATGGCACTCTGTTACTGTTTTCTAATGCAGGAATGTGGATCAAGTGCAGCAGAGGGAGGCGCTGGAGAGATGACGGAAAATATTGACTCGAACGCTGTTCATGAAGCGACAGCCGCTGCCCTTGGGTTTTATTTTCAGAGCCAGTTTGCGTTACTGACGCTCATTTCTCAGACGAATAGCGAAGCCGCCGTAGCGGTGGAGCGTTTGGACGATGTTGAGCTAAAGGTCGACGGGCAAAGCCTGCTGTATCAGCTCAAGCACTCCATCCAAAGCAATCCTCCCGCCGTAACTCTGGCATCCGTAGCATTCTGGAAAACCATCAAGGTCTGGATTGATGCCCTGCCTCTTGTTTCGCTTCCGGATACCACATTCCACCTTGTCTCAGTTGGCAAGGTACCCGCTGACTCACCACTAGCTGCCCTATGCAATCTGACCAGCGATCGCAATGCCCTGCTGCTGGCGATGGAAGAGGAAGCAGAACGCGTAGCCACTCAGCGAGCCAATGCTGAGAAAGCGGGTACCAAGCTTCCGCATGCGGCTCGGGCTTCTGGGTGTGATGCTTTTCTTAAGCTCGCCCCCAGCGTCAGGTTGAGCTTGATGCGCCGAGTCATTATTCAGCAGCGCAGCGTGACTATTGGGCAAATACCTGATGAGTTGGCCAAGTGGTTACATCTCATTCCGCGCCATCTACGGCAGCAGGCAGCGGAGCGACTGCTGCAGTGGTGGGATCAACAAGTCGTATTCGGGTTGTGTGATAGGCGCCAACGAGTAATTCAGCGTAGCGAAATGGAGCAGCAAATATCCTCCATCATCGCGGATCTGGAGGAGGGAGCTCTGGTTGCCGAATTCGCAAGCTTCACGCACCCTGAGAATTACGAGCCCGACGGAATGCTGACTCGCCAAATCGAGCTTGTGCATGGAAAACCCTCAGATATCGCGAAGGCTATTCGCGCACAATGGCGGGCCAAAGAGCAGCGATCCAGCTGGATCAACAGTAATCCGAAAATGCGCTCCACAATCGCGGGCTACGACAGCCTGCTAACCGAGCGCTGGTTTGATCGTCATAGCCAGATGGTAGAGGATTGCGCGGACCTTGAGCCGGCCCAAGTCGAAGCCAAGGGACTCGAGCTTCTTCGTTGGTCTCATGAGCTCGCGCCAAATCAAGTCGAACCTATCGCTCATGGCTGGAGTGCTCATTACTACGTACAAGGCACTTACCAGGTGCTTGCAATCGACCTTCACGTTGGCTGGCATGCAGACTACCTGAAGCTTCTCAAGGATTAGAGCGATGGGGATTGCCCACGACATTTTCGCCGAAACCAATCCGGCTTATTGCGCTTGTCTGTTGGCCACATTCGTCCGAGCTTATCGTGCCCAAAGTGGATCAGTGCCTGACATCACGTTGTGCTACGCCGCTCTGCCTTTGGCATTGTCCGGTGACCTGGCTCCAACGTTCGACAGCTCCAATCGCAAGACAGGATTATTGGAATGGCTGCGCCGCAGTCCCGTTATTCAGATCCGTCTTGCTGATCGGGTGAATGGGTCGTTGGAAATCGTTACGGAGGCGATCAGATTTGCTTGTTTCAGCAAGCTCTTGGCAATCACTACCGAGGGCAAAGTAGCCCCAGGCGCCTCGCCTGTACCTAAACATCTCAAGGCACAGCTGACTCAGGACACCCAGAACATTTTCGACAACATCGATCGCCTCGGTCATTGGTTCGCCCTGGCGGGCTCGACAAGGACGGTATTCAACCTCATGGGGCTTGAGCTATGAGCCGATGGAATATTTTAAACATCTTCTTCCTTGGCGAGGGAGGCCGCGTCCGTGTTCTCGACCTGAAGCGCGGCGAGGTGAACATCATCACCGGTGCATCGGGAACCGGTAAGTCGACGCTCATCAAAGCCATTGACTATTGCCTGGGGTCGAAAGAGTGTGAGCTTGCTGCCCATGTGAAACGCCACAGTATTGCTGTGGGCGTCAAATGGGTGCTGGGCGATGCGCAGATGATCACGGGCCGGGTCATTCCGCCTCTGGGACAAAACACCAGTACCAAAATGTTTGTGAGCAGTGGGCGCAATCTCCCAATCCCAGCGTCGTTGAAGGAGTTTGAAGGTGCGACAAACCTTCAGGCGGGCAAATCCTTTATCGAGCGGGCATTTGGGATCGGCGGAGTAGCAGACGCTTCGGATGAAAGCACTGTCCGAAAATGGCGACCAACATTGCGCCATGCAACGGCTTACATGTTTGTCCCCAAAGACGTGATCTATAACGAGACCGCTCTGCTTCATGGTCTGGATCAGGCCGATGAGGCACCGGCCATTATTGAAACGATGCCTTACTTCCTCGGGGTCGTCACTCCAGACACAGTGATTCAGGAGCGACAGCTACGCGATCTGCGCAAGCGGCTTGATCGGGAAGAACGTCAGCTTCGGGTTCGCCAGGCCGACGGTAGCGATTACAGAAAGCATGCAATGCGCTTGCTGATGGATGCCCATCGTTTTGGATTATGCGATCTCCCACCTGACGATGCTTCTGAAACTGATCTTCAGGACGCGCTCCAGAGGGTCAAGCGGCTTAAGATCGACAAAGGGCAGAACCCGAACGAAAGCGAACTATCCAGTCTCCACACGCAGCGGCGCAGCCTGCTCAGCGATATCGAAAACGCGAGGCGCAGTTCGCGAGCAACACAAGCGGCGCTCCAGGAAATGTTGGGGTTCGAGGGGGCGGTACGGCGGCAATACGAGAAGCTGAAAATTGCAGAGCATCTTCAGCCGGTGGCCCACTCATGCCCTTTGTGTGCTTCACCTAGTGAGCGCGGGATCGTTGCCGCTCAGGCCATCCGCCAATCAATGGAGGTCGTTCGTTCTGAAGGCGTAGCGGTTGAGAATGTACGACCTCGACTTGTGGAGCACGAGGACTCACTTCAGTTGGAGCTTGCGAGGCTCAACGACAAGCTCAAGGGCGTCGACGAGCGCATAAAAACCTGGATCCGGCAAAGTGGTGAAGCCAAGGAAATGGCTGACCTCGCCCAGTATCACGCACACCTGATGGGCAAGGTTTCGCAGTTCTTGGAAATGAATCCGGCGAAGCCGCTTCCAGGCCCTGACTTGGATGTCCTGCGCGGGCAGATTGAGGGGCTGGAGGCGCTCATCGATAACGACGCCAAGCAAGTGCTGCTCACACGCGCTGAGCGAAAGGTCTCGCAGTACCTGTCAGAAGCATTCGCTTTGCTGCCCACGGTTGATCCGTGCATTGGGGCCGATTTGGAGTTCTCCTCCAAACCGCCGGCCATCGCAATCATCGAGAAGGGTACTGAGGCGGTATTGCGGCTACCCGATGCTGGATCGGATGAAAACTACCTGGCAATCCACATCGCGTTGTCATTCGCTCTGCAGAAGTATCTCGGGACAATCAACGCACCGGTACCTGGCTTTCTGGTATTCGATCAGATCAGCCGGCCTTACTACCCCCAGCGCGGGGAGGACGAGGAAAGCATTGGTGAAAATGAGGAGGTCCTGGCAATGCGTCGGCACCTGGACTTCCTATTCAAAGCTACCTCTCAGCAACGTGACCTTCAGGTTCTGCTGATTGAGCATGCTTATTTCGGCGATGATCCCCGATATGTGGCTGCTACCCGTATGAGGTGGAACAAGTTATCTGGGGATGCCTTGATTCCTTTGGACTGGCCAAAGAGGGAGGGCAGCCTATGAGGATATCTGGCATGCAGCGGCCTGCCTCCTTGGGCTGTACCTTCAACGTCATTCCTAGTCACGTCGGATTTTAGGCTTCCAACCATGGCAGATCGCAAACATATACCTGCAGAGACGAAACTGCGGCTGTTTTCGGAGGCTGCAGGTCACTGCCAACATCCCAGCTGCCTCCAGCCCCTTTTCCCCGCTGAAATGGGCGGAGACAAACATATAGCCGAAATGGCCCATGTGATTCCGCACGGAGAAACAGGACCGCGCCACGAGGACAGACCCGCTGGTGTTTTTGAGGCTGACTCTTTTGAAAACCTGATCCTGTTGTGTCCAACCTGCCATACGATCATCGACAAGGATCCTGACGGATATAGCCGGGCCACCCTGCTAGGTTGGAAAAGTAATCACCTCGCTGCCTTGGCGCTTAAGCAAGGAATTTTTGCCTACGATGAGCGAAGCAAAGTTAGAGAGGCCGTGACCGCTGGCATGGCCGAAAACAAGGCTATATGGGAAGAGTTTGCTCCCGCCGATGGCTCCAGCTTTGAGTACGATCCTGAATCTGAATCTGCCCTGATGTGGGGGCAGAGGATGCGAAATGTCATTCTGCCAAACCATTTCCGCATTCAAGCCATTATCAAGGCGAACCTGCACCACATGACTGACGCAGAAAAGCAGACATTTGCTCGATACCAAGAACATGTTCGAGGTCTCTCAGAGCGTCACGTTTGTGGTGTCGCCGGCGGCGCTATTCGCTATCCCGAAGAAATGGATGAGGTTCTCACATGAGCTGGCAAGTGAATTACGCTCTAGAAAACATCCAACAAAACCGGAAGGTTACGTCGGCGCAATATATTCGTGGTGATGCTATTAGGATCACGATTCAAGAGCAGCCCGACGTAATTGCAGTCATCTCGGCCGATCGCACGATTAACGAAGAGATAGCGAGGCAGTATCATGCTGAGTTCCCTGATATGGATTTCCTGTGCGGATATCGAAAGGAATGTGCATGGGAAGGCGGTGCGATCACCTATCTCGAGAACAACGGAATAGGCTGGGGGAACTCAAGCACGCTCAGTTCCGCCATTCGCGATAACGACATAAATACTGCCGCCCATAAGGACTACTTCTTCTCGTACCGACTCATCAGGCAGAAGAGATCCGTTGCGAATATCATGCGAGAGTTTGATCGCGTCTTTACGATGACTCTCGTCGATGGGCGCTGCCTCAGGATAGGCATGATTATGGAGTACGAGCCAACTGCCGATGCCATTCGCACTTTCTGGGATCGGTTTGGCCGCATCGATATTGCCTGGCACATTAATCCCAACGGACATCCCACCCAGAACGCCATTGACGCAGGGCGGGAACTTGGATGCGGAGTAATGAAATGGGACGAACTGAGGGTGTTGATGGAGCGTTGATGACGGCATGTGAAGTCGCGAGGCACCTCATTCGAACCTGCGAGTCACTGCGGGAGTTCGAAGCCTTCATGTTCGGCTCGTCACTGTTGGGTGTGGGCAGCGATTTCGACATTTTGATAGTTGGCCCGTCTGGCGAGCCCCTGTCCCGACTGAAGGCGGAGTTAAGACATGCAGGAAAGGAGTTGCCGCTCGACGTTCTATATATGCTGCCGCAGGAGGCGGAGGAGACGGGATTTGTTACGAGCGAAGGATGCATAGCTCTAACACAATTGGCCGACTCCAAGAACGCGGACTTCTGTCGTGCAGACGGGTGCCAACCGGTTGAGCCTAACAGCGAAAGCGGGCAGTCCCTACTGAATTCAATAGAACGCATTATGAGTTTGTGATTCTCTAGGTAAGCGAGGGCTACTCAATCTACCGTGCATTCTTGAGCTAGAGGGGGCTGAAGAGCGTATGACTACGGTCACAAAGCAGATCCAGAACGCTGATGAGGCGATTTGTCGAAATATCGAATCGCTTGCTGACCAGCGGGCACTGCTCTCGCAGAATGTGCTCGCTCAGCTACGGAACTTAGTCGAGGGTGTAGCCGTTCGTCTACATACAAGTTCTCCCGATGCCGAATTTAATTACGCCGCAGTGGATCCAGGGCTGGCCTTCGTCAAAAGCAAGGGAAAGTTCAACTTCATCGGCCGGTTCCACAAACTGATCCAGCAAAGTGCTTCTCACTATACGTTGGACGGGGACGCTTCCGAGCGGTTGATGCTCAAGTACTATGAGTACCTCTGCCGCATCCGCAGCTTGCTTCAAGACAGCTGTAAATTGGCCGTACTGGCAAACTTAGAGGACTTCCCAGTCGACCTTGATCCCTCTCTTCGGGAGTATCACGAGAAGATCGCCGCACGGATTGATATGGCCCGCTTATCCCCGCCGGCGGCCAACAGCTCTCGTGATCGATACTACATCCATAAAACACGCCCGTTTTTCCTCTTCGGTCGGATTTACTACGAGGCTACCCTCTATCGCGCCGTAAACAAGGTGAGCAAGTTCGACCGCATCATCGCCTTCACTGATATCGACATGACGGATAAGTACGCGGCCATGTTAACGCTCCGGCGGGATTCGATTGAGGTGCTCGGCCAGACGATGCCGATCACGATCATCAGTGAGTGGGAAGTTTCAATCCGCCCGTGTGAGTTCGACAATTTCGCGCGTCTTCTGGGCTTTGCCTCTAAAGTGCGAGCCGCCTCGACGGAGTATCGTTACCTGATGTATCGGCTGACAGCTGGCTCAGGCAGTCTGCTTGATCTTCTGGACATCTCTGACGGCAGCTACGCTACGGCAAGAGCAGAGGCGACGGCTGGCGGCGCACAGCCACTGATCTTCCCGGTGCTGGATAAAGCGCGGCGGATTGTGAGGTCGCGAGCTCCGGGCCACAACGTCCTTCGGTATCTCATGCTGCGGATGCAGAACCAGATACTCAAGTCGCAGTACGACCGAGATGACTGCCGCATTCTGTCTGGACTGAAGCTTCGGTACGGCTGTGCTCCCTTTGACACTATGCCGTTTTGTACCTCGTTGTCCTCCCATAATCCGCGGTACTGGGATCTAGTCGAAAGCCTTGATACGACTGGAAGGGTTCATGAATTGCTCGCTCGACGCGTGAAGAACAACGTGGAGCGTCACGGAAACCTTTACACACCCGTGACTGCCCTTGAGGCGTTCGGAGATGTCAGTGGGTTGATCTCGACTTACAACATGAGGCTCTACTACAAGCATACAGAGCGCCAACTCCTGCTCGACAGAGGGCACGTCTTTGTCCGAGGGTATGAGAACGAGACTGTCTCCATCGTTGAGCTGCTTCAGAAATACTCATCGTCGAGGATCGAAGGCTTCACTCAGGCCGTCGAGCGCTGGCTCGATGAAACACCACGTCGAATCGACGATCCGATAAAAAAGGATGCTCTCAAGCAGTTGTTCAGCCATTCGCGCGTCGCACTGATCTATGGGGCAGCCGGTACTGGAAAATCAACGATGGTTGATCACATCGCTCACTATTTCAACGATAAAGAAAAGCTGTTCCTGGCGCACACAAACCCAGCGATCGACAACCTAAAACGCAAAGTGACCGCGCAGAACGCCGACTTCCGAACAATCAGCAGTCAGATTGGCAAGAAGACCTCTACCACGGAGTACGACCTTCTCGTTATCGACGAATGCAGCACCGTCAGCAATGCAGATCTCATCAAGGTGCTGGAGAAAACCTCCTTCAAGCTGCTTGTATTGGTTGGCGACGTCTACCAGATCGAGTCGATCCAGTTCGGCAACTGGTTCGAGATTATCCGATCATTTATTCCAAGCACGTCGGTGTTCGAGCTGACAACCCCCTTCAGAACCAAGAACGACTCATTATTAGGCTTCTGGAATAAGGTCCGTGCAATTGAAGATGACCTCACAGAGGTCATGGCCCGCAACGGGTATTCCACCGTGCTCGACAAGACGCTATTCGAGCCTCAAGGGCAGGATGAGATCATCCTGTGCCTGAACTACGATGGCCTCTATGGAATCAACAATATCAATCGATTTTTGCAGGCCAGCAATCCTGGTACGGCGACTACCTGGCGTGTCTCCACGTACAAAATTGGAGACCCAGTGCTCTTTCATGAGACCGAGCGGTTCCGACCAGTGATCTACAACAACCTCAAGGGGCGTATCGTTGGCATCGACAGCGTTCGTGGCCGGATTCAGTTCGACGTAGAGCTTGATCGACCGCTTAGCGAGTTCGACGTAGATAATGATGAGCTTGAATGGATAGAGGGATCGACCGTGCGCTTTTCTGTCTACGACTTGAATACTAGCGACGAAGACGACGACTCGCTAAACACTACCGTACCATTCCAAGTTGCTTATGCCGTGTCGATACACAAGGCGCAGGGTCTCGAGTACGACTCTGTCAAAGTCGTCATCACCGACGCCAACGACGACGACATTACTCACAGCATCTTTTACACAGCAATAACCCGGGCACGCGAGCGTCTGCGGATATTTTGGACTCCCGAAACGCAGCAAAAAGTTTTAGAGCGGATCCATCACGACGCGAATTCAAAGGATGTAGCTATTCTCTCTGCCCGGCGCGGTCTTACGCCGGCGCGAAACAGAGGCCTGACGTGAAGGACTGCTTTTGGCCAATTCTGTTGAAAAGGTCGGCTTCTGAGAGAACTGCTTTTCAGCAGCTCAAAAAATGCTCTATTTCGGCGTTGCTACGTAATAAATCAAGGCCGCTCCGTCTTCTGAGCGGACCAGATATCAACGTCGCTCGCGCTCTTTTATGGGTAAAGAACTCGACGGGACTTTTTCAACAGAATCGGCCGTTCTCGGCCTGTTCTAGGACGCCCTCACTATGGGGGCGATTCAGGTGTTCCCAAAATTTGAAGGCATGTGACGGTTAGCGCGAGCCGGCAAGGCCGGCTCGCGAACATCAGCTTTACAGCTCCAAGGAAAAGGGATTAGCCGACTGCCCGCAGCACTTGTGAGAGCAAAGCCGCTGATGAATGCGGCTTAGGAATCCAACCTCGAACGCGCGCCTTTCCATCGCGCAGGGCAGTAGATCTCGCTCGGCGATCATTACTGCCCAGAGCCAGCCGCTGCGGGCGTTGTCGAGCCAGGTCTGGGCTAGCTTCACGCCCTGGTTGAAGGCTTCTCTGCAGTCAGCAGCCCAGATGATTTCTACGCCTGGATGGCCATCATGAGGAGGCAGGCATGTCATGACACCCTTGCTCATGCGGCACCTCCTCGCACTTCGGAGAGAGCGCGGCGATAAAGCACGACCATCTCGTCGAGTAGATCCAGGGCTGAATATGCAGCGATCCGTACGCGCAGGTCTGCCGGCTGCAGCCCATCAGGTTCAGCCAGTTGATCCAGCAGATTGCCGAGCATGACGCCGCGCAGTTCAGCGGCAGCTTCAGAGGGTAGGGTAGAGCGTTCGGATTCATGCAGCGGGCTTCGCTGCAGCGGGAAAGGTACAACGCAGGATTCGAACTCAGCCATGGCGCACCTCCGGGTCAGAGGTGGACAGCAAGACCTGAAGCCCAAGGCGGAGCTCTCGGGTAAAAAAGGGGTAGCGCATTTTCCTTGTGCTCCTCAGACGATTAAGGAGCCGTCACCCGCCGTTGTCACTCGGATATGGGTGGCGGACCGTGCGGGGGTGACAAACCGGCGTCCGAGGGAACCGGCCAGGCAAAAGCCTGCCCCACACGGCCCGCCATAGAAGTTAAGCAACCAAGCAATCGTATTGCTGGCTACCTAAGCTATGGCGCTACCGCGCCTCGAACGAATCAGGTTGTCACACCCGGTCGTGGGATTTACCACGACGGGCGCACTCTAGCCCGAGGGTTTCAGGATGGCAACCTACTGTGGCGTAGGTGAGATTGAAGACGGGCAACACCTCGGCCCTGATTCAGCGACGGCATGTTCGGGTTCGTCTCGGGGGCGGCTTGCGGATAATATGTAGGCTGATTGATGATGGCGTTACCAGATCCGTCGCCCCGCAAATCGATCTATCTCTCGCCTTAGTAAAGCTCTGCGCGATTGACGGTAGAAGTGGCGGTAACGCCCATGTCAATTTCAGCCAGTCCCTTAAGCCAAGCGGGTTCGGGCGGCTTGTTGATGATCGAGTGGGAATGATGACCCTCCGAGCGTAGCTCGTGTGACGAAACCCCGGCCATGGTGCCGGGGTTTTGTTTTTCAGCGGTATGTGGCGTGTTTTCTGTCGTGCGCCGGCAGCTTTGGCTAGGGTTAGGCTTTTACTTTGTAAAAGGAAGCGCCCATGCCTGCCTGCTCGCCATCTGCCTCGTGCTCGCCCACTTTCCTGGCAGCGCTGCTGTTGTTCCTGGCACCCTGCGCATTGGCTCAGGACATCATCGAGCGTTTCGGCGAGCGCGCCTACACCGGTCGGGTCGACTTCAAGGTGGCGCCTCCCTCCGGCAAGTCGGCCACGCACTACGGTAGGGGAAGTGTGCTGCTGCAGCGCAGTGCACCAGGCAAGGCGAGCCTGCAGTTGCAGGGTAAGGTGCCGGACAGTACTACGCAGACCGAGCTTACTGTCCCCGGCATCTATGACGAGACCGGCTGGCGTAGCGAGCCGGGTGACGTGCAGATGAGCATCACTGCCGACGGGCGTGTCAGCGGTGGGGGCGTCAGCAACGGACGTACTTTCCTTTTTTCGGGCACGTTCAGCCCGACCGATGTGCGGCTGGAGGTGCGTGTCACGACGGCTCGTGAAGAAGGTGGTGCGCCTGCCGGAACCACCCTGACGTTCGATTACCGGGTCAAACGCGAATCGCTCGAGGCGCAGGCCGGTCAGGATGTAGAGGAAGGCTGCCGGCTGGTCATGCGACCCATCGCCAATTTCGGTGGCGGCATGACCATGGCTCAGGTGCCTGAGTGCGATTGAGCGAAGACACTCTGTCGGGCGGATACGGGCTCTATAAACCTGGAGCACCGCAGTGGGCGGTCAGCTCTGCAGTAATGACAGCGTCACTAGAAGGACGAACAGGCTCAGGCTCAGAAAGCCGATCAGCAGGATGCGTCTGTCCTGACGAATCTGGCTGGTGAGTATCGCCTGGCGCTGCTGCCAGTCGCAGGCGATCGTGACCCAGCGATTTTCCAGCAGCTGGCGCCAATCCTCGTCGCTCAGCCAGCAGGCAATGTGGTGTGCGGGTAGATCCAGGGCGGGAAACAACTCCTCGCACGTCAATGGGCCGAGGGATATCTGAAAGCGCAGACCATGGCGCTCACAGTCCAGTTCGAGGCGGACTTGTGGACGGGTATCCTGAACGTGAACGTCTTCGGGATCGGGTGTGAAGATTTCATAGGACGTGATTTGCGCCGTGCCCGGGCGCAGTAAGGCTCGGCGGATTTTTTCCCACAGTAGTCGCGCCAGCTTGTAGAAGCCCCAGGCGGAAAAGGCGGAAAGCAGCAAACTGATCAGCCACAGCAGGCCGCCGAACAGGATGAACAGCACGATCATGATCAATACCCTGCCAGCAGCGTCGGCGCGGCTTCCCAGATTAGGTAGCCCATGATCATCAGCATGATCGCGGCGAAGGGCGATGCGGCGTTTGGGGCTTCGGGCGTGGCATCGGCCGGGTTGGCTTTGGGTACATAGAGCAGGAAGGTGCCGGCCTGCTCGTTGAGCTCGACATGCTCCTGGTTGAGCACGAGGTGCTCCACTTCGTAGGTGCGCTGTGCGTACTCGTAACGTAGGCGATAGACCGGCTTGAGGGTGACCATTGTGGTTTTACCCACGCTGATGCGCGCGTTGACGAGCTTCTGATCGATGATCGCCGCGTTCACGATGTCGTGCGGACGGCTGAGCCTGTAGCAGTCCGACCAGATCATTTCGCCAAATGCGGCCATTAGCCCGATCCACATGAGCAGGATCATCGGGGTTATCGCCACCATCATGATGGCCAGGGGGGGGTCGAAGAAGAAACTGTCCATGTCCGGGGTAGCGCTTCCTGTGGATTGCCTGGCAATTCTATCCCTTTGAGCCTGTTCTATTCCCGGTGTTATCTCTCAGCCGCGGCCGCGGCAATTTGTCTTTGCAGATGCTCGTCTGCCTACGCATGAAAATGAGAAGATACCGCAATTGAGTATGCCTGCAGATTATCGAGGAAGAAGATGTCGTTTACCCGCAGACAAGTGCTCGCCGGCCTGGCCGGTCTGGGTGTGGTCGGCCTGGGCGCTGGCGGTGTGCGCTACTGGCTGGGACGCCCGGAAAATGTTGCCACCCATGATTACGAGCTGATCGCCGCACCACTGGATCTGCAACTGGTGCCAGGGCATGTGACGCCGGCCTGGGCCTATGGCGGCCAGGCGCCGGGGTTGGAGCTGCGTTGTCGTCAGGGCGAGCGCTTGCGGGTGCGCTTCATCAACAAGCTGGACGTGCAGAGCACCATCCATTGGCATGGCATCCGCCTGCCGCTGGAGATGGATGGCGTGCCCTACGTCTCCCAGGCACCGGTGCTGCCGGGCGAATACTTCGACTACGACTTCATCTGCCATGACGCCGGCAGCTTCTGGTATCACCCGCATACCGCCAGTGCCGAGCAACTGGGGCGCGGCCTGGTCGGGCCGCTGATCGTCGAGGAACGCGAGCCGACCGGCTTTCGCCATGAGCGCACACTGAGCCTGAAAACCTGGCATATCGACGAGCAGGGCGCCTTCACCGATTTTCTGGTGCCGCGCCAGGCCGCGCGCGAAGGCACGCGTGGGCGCCTGACCACCATCAACGGCGTGCCCAACCCGACCCTTGAACTGCCGCAAGGGCAGGTGGTGCGGCTGCGTCTTATCAATGTCGACAACACCATCACCTACCGCCTCAACCTGCCGGGCGGCGAGGCTCGCATCTATGCGCTGGACGGCAATCCGGTGCAGCCGCGGCCGCTGGGCAAGGATTACTGGCTGGGGCCGGGCATGCGCATCGATCTGGCGCTGAAGGTGCCTGCAGCCGGCGAGGAACTGTCCCTGCGCAACGGACCGCTGCGCCTGGCCACCTTGAAAGGCGTCGCCAGTGGCGACGCCGCCGGGGACTGGCCGCCACCCTTGCCCGCCAACCCCGTCGCCGAACCGGATCTGGCCCGCGCCGAAACCCTGCGCTTCAACTTCGAATGGGCGGCCATGCTGTCCGGCGATGTCGAGCGTGGCGGCAGCTACAGGTACTGGCAGATCAACGGCCAGGCCTGGGACATCAACGACAAAACCTGCGCCGATCGCCCTATCGCCACGCTGAAGAAGGACGGCCACTACGTTTTCGTGCTGCGCAACATGGCGCAGTACCAGCACCCCATCCATCTGCACGGCATGACCTTCAAGGTGCTGGGTTCGGATCGGCGCAAGATCATTCCGTACTTCACCGATACCTATCTGCTGGGCAAGAACGAGACGGCGCGCATCGCCTTCGTCGCCGATAATCCCGGTGTTTGGATGTTCCATTGCCACGTGATCGACCATATGGAAACGGGGCTGATGGCGGCCGTCGAAGTGGTGTAGGGTAGGCGCCGTTTTTCGCCGGCGCCTACGGATTGTTGCAATGAAAAGACCGCAGATCATCGACCGCTCGCGTGACGAGCACTTCATGCGCCTGGCGCTGGCGCAGGCGCGCCTGGGGGCCGAGCAGGGTGAAGTGCCGGTCGGCGCCGTGCTGGTGCAGGCTGGCGAGGTGCTGGGCCAGGGGTTCAATTGCCCGATTGTGCGGCATGACCCCAGTGCCCACGCCGAGATGGTGGCCATCCGCGCGGCGGCGCAGAGTGTGCAGAACTATCGGCTGCCCGGTAGCACGTTGTACGTCACCCTGGAGCCCTGCAGCATGTGCGCCGGCTTGATCGTGCATGCGCGCATCGCCCGTGTGGTGTTCGCTGCCAGCGAGCCGCGTGCGGGCGTGGCGATCAGTCAGGGGCAGTTCTTCGATCAGGGCTTTCTCAACCACCGCGTACTGGTTGAGGGTGGCTTGCTGGCGGAGGAGAGCGGGGCACTGCTGAAAGATTTCTTCAAGGCCCGGCGCGGCTGAGCGTCTTTAACGGGAGCGATCATGAACAAAGGGATGTTGAGCCTGCTGGCACTGCTGGCTGCGCCAGTTGTCGCGGCGCAGCCGGAGGTGTATCTGGTGGCCAGTGTGCAGTTGGGCGGCTCGAACCTGGCGCAGAGCATTTTCCTGCACGAGCCACAGATCACCACGCTGGAAGATTGCCAGGAGGCCGTGCGCGTCGGCCAGCGTGACCGCGACTGGCAGCGTTACCACCATATCTTCATGCGTGATCGCTTCCAGGGCTTTACCGGACACCTGGATTACCGCTGCGTATTCGCCACTCAACGTTTCAGCGACTGGAACGATCGCGCGCGCTACAACCATCCGTACCTGATCAGCATCGATGCGCAGGCCAACCTGCAGGTCGAGCGGGTGTCGAGTCAGGCGCAGTGCGCCACGCGTTTGAAGGGGCTGCCAGCGGCGCGCCAGGCCATCAGTCGCTGTGCGGCAGGCAATCAGAGCTTGTTGTAGGCAGTTACAGCGGCGGGGTTTCTTCTTCGGGCTTGCGCTTGTCGATGCCGGGCAGGTGGATACCGCTCTCGGCCACCTGGTTGCCTTCCAGCTGCGGCTGGGTCACCCAGGTGAGAATGTCGTAGTAGCGGCGGATGTTGCGCACGAAGTGCACGGGCTCGCCACCACGCGCATAGCCGTAGCGGGTCTTGCTGTACCACTGCTTCTGCGCCAGGCGCGGCAGGATCTTCTGCACGTCGGCCCATTTGTTCGGGTCCAGGCCTTCGGCCTCGGTCAGCTTGCGGGCATCTTCCAGATGGCCGCCGCCGACGTTGTAGGCGGCCAGGGCAAACCAGGTGCGGTCCGGCTCGGCGATGCTTTCCGGCAGTTGCTGGTGCACCTGGATGAAATAGCGGGCGCCGCCGTCGATGCTCTGTTTGGGGTCGAGACGGTTGGACACGCCGACCGACTGCGCGGTGCGCTGGGTCAGCATCATCAGGCCGCGTACGCCGGTCTTGGAGGTGGCGTTGGGTTGCCACAAGGATTCCTGATAGCCCATGGCTGCCAGCAGGCGCCAGTCGATCTGGTTGGTCTGGCCAGCGTTGCGGAACATCTTCTCGTAACGCGGCAGGCGCTTCTGCAAGTGCTGCGCGAAGGTGTAGGCGCCGACATAACCCAGCACGTCGACATGGCCGTAATAGCGCTCTTTCAAACGCTGCAGGGTGCCGTTGGCCTCGGAGCGTTCGAGGAAGGCGTCGATTTCTACCAGTAGGCTGTCGTCCTCACCGGCAGCCACCGCCCAGCGCATGGTATTGGTATCGCCCAGGTCGAAGGCGACCCGCACGTTGGGGAAGTACACCTGGTTCATCGCCAGTTCGTTGGAGTCCACCAGGGTCAGGTCGATCTGTCCTTCGTCGACCATGCGCAGCAGGTCGACCACCTCGACCGCGTCGGAGACTTCGAACTCCAGTTCCGGCTGTTCCAGCTTGAGGGCGGCCAGCTGTTCGGCGTGGCTGCTGCCGGCCAGCACCAGGATGCGCTTGCCGACCAGGTCTTCAGGCTTGGTCGGGCGGCTTTCACCCTGGCGATAGATGACCTGCGGCGTGACCTCAAGGTAGGGAATCGAGAAGCGCGCCTCACGCTGACGCTGTGGCGTGTCCACCAGGCCGGCGGCGGCCATGACCGGGCCCTTGTCGCGGCCCAGGCTGGCGAACAAATTATCTAGGTTGTCCGCGGTTTCGATCTTCAGTTCCAGGCCGAGATCGGTGGCGAAGCGCTTGGCCAGTTCGTATTCGAAACCGGTCGCGCCGTTGCGGTCCTGGAAGTAGGTGGCGGGGCTGTTACGAGTAACCACGCGCAGCTCACCCTCCGCCTTTGCCTGCTCGAGTACGCTGGGTTGGGCTTCTTCGCCACAGCCAGCAAGCATCAGGAGGGTTCCAATCGCCAACAGCCTTGTGGCGCAACGCATGCGTATCGCAGGTCGTGCAAACATCGGCGCAGTATACGCAAAGCGCAGGCGGCGCCATATCTCGACAGCGCTGCGCTTCTCTGATAGTGCGCGTTCGTCCTGAAAGCGCCTGGCTACAGGTGCCGCAGACCGCCGCTTTAAGGTAGAATGCCCGGCCTCCAGCACACCCCTTCCCAGAGGCTGTTCCGACGATGTTGATTCTGCGCGGCGCTCCCGCCCTTTCCGCTTTCCGCCATGGCAAATTGCTTGAGCAACTGACCAGCAAGGTGCCGGCCGTGACCGGGCTGTACGCCGAGTTCGCGCATTTCGCCGACGTGACGGGCGTGCTCAACGCCGACGAAGAACAAGTGCTGGCGCGGCTGCTCAAGTACGGCCCGAGCGTGCCGGTGCAGGAGCCCAGCGGCAAGCTGTTCCTGACCATTCCGCGTTTCGGCACCATTTCGCCCTGGTCGAGCAAGGCCAGCGACATCGCCCGCAACTGCGGCCTGGCCAAGGTCCAGCGCCTGGAGCGCGGTATTGCCTATTACGTCAGTGGCGAGCTGAGCGAGAGCGACAGCGCCGCCGTCGCCGCCCTGCTGCATGACCGCATGACCCAGCTGGTGCTGAGCGCCCTCGAGGACGCCGCCGCGCTGTTCAGCCACGCCCAGCCCAAGCCGCTGACCGCCGTGGACGTGCTCGGCGGTGGTCGCGCCGCGCTGGAGCAGGCCAATCAGGACCTGGGCCTGGCCCTGGCCGAGGACGAAATCGACTACCTGGTGAAGAGCTTCAATGACCTGGGACGCAATCCGCACGACATCGAACTGATGATGTTCGCCCAGGCCAACTCCGAGCACTGCCGCCACAAGATCTTCAATGCCAGCTGGGACATCGACGGCGAGAGCCAGGACAAATCGCTGTTCGGCATGATCAAGAACACCTACCAGATGCACAGCGAAGGCGTGCTGTCCGCCTACAAGGACAACGCCTCGGTCATCGTTGGGCACACCGCCGGGCGTTTCTTCCCGAACCCGGAAACCCGCCAATACGGCGCGGTGCAGGAGCCGGTGCACATCCTGATGAAGGTGGAGACGCACAACCACCCGACCGCCATCGCTCCGTTCCCCGGCGCGTCCACCGGCTCCGGTGGTGAGATTCGCGACGAAGGCGCTACCGGTCGTGGCGCCAAGCCGAAGGCCGGCCTGACCGGTTTTTCGGTCTCCAACCTGAACATCCCCGACTTCCTCCAGCCCTGGGAAAAACCCTACGGCAAGCCCGAGCGCATCGTCAGCGCGCTGGACATCATGATCGAAGGCCCGCTGGGCGGCGCTGCGTTCAACAACGAATTCGGTCGCCCGGCGCTCAATGGCTACTTCCGTACCTTCGAGCAGGCGGTCAGCAGCCCACGTGGCGAAGAAGTGCGCGGCTACCACAAGCCGATCATGCTCGCTGGCGGTCTCGGCAACATTCGTGAAGACCACGTGCAGAAGGGCGAGATCTCGGTCGGCGCCAAGCTGATCGTGCTCGGCGGCCCAGCCATGCTCATCGGCCTGGGCGGCGGTGCCGCTTCGTCGATGGCCACCGGTGCCAGTTCGGCCGACCTGGACTTCGCCTCGGTGCAGCGCGAGAACCCGGAAATGGAACGCCGCTGCCAGGAGGTCATCGACCGCTGCTGGCAGCTGGGCGATGCCAACCCGATCAAGTTCATCCACGACGTCGGCGCAGGCGGTATCTCCAACGCCCTGCCGGAGCTGATCAACGACGGCGGCCGTGGCGGTCGTTTCGAATTGCGCAAGGTGCCCAATGACGAGCCAGGCATGGCCCCGCACGAGATCTGGTGCAACGAGTCGCAGGAGCGCTACGTGCTGTCGGTCGATGCGGCCGACTTCGAGCGCTTCCAGGCCATCTGCGAACGCGAGCGCTGCCCCTTCGCCGTGGTCGGCGAAGCCACTGCCGAGCCGCACCTGACCGTTACCGACAGCCATTTCAGCAACACCCCGGTGGACATGCCGCTGGAAGTGCTGCTGGGCAAGCCGCCGCGCATGCACCGCAGCGTCAGCCGTGAGGCGGAGCAGGGCGATGACTTCAGCGCCGCCAGTGTCGATATCGAAGAAGCGCTGGGCCGTGTGCTGCGTCATCCGGCCGTGGCCAGCAAGAGCTTCCTGATCACCATCGGCGACCGCACCATCACCGGCCTGGTAGCCCGCGACCAGATGGTCGGCCCGTGGCAGGTGCCGGTGGCCGACTGCGCCGTTACCGCCACCAGCTTCGACGTCTACACCGGTGAAGCCATGGCCATGGGCGAGCGCACACCGCTGGCGCTGCTCGACGCGCCGGCATCCGGGCGTATGGCCGTTGGCGAGACCATCACCAACCTGGCCGCGGCGCGTATCGGCAAGCTGTCCGACATCAAACTGTCGGCCAACTGGATGGCCGCTGCTGGCCACCCGGGTGAAGATGCCCGTCTGTATGACACCGTCAAGGCCGTGGGCATGGAGCTGTGCCCGCAGCTGGGCATCACCATCCCGGTGGGCAAGGACTCCATGTCCATGAAGACCCGTTGGCAGGACGAGGGCGTCGACAAGAGCGTGACCGCGCCGCTGTCTCTGGTGATCTCCGGCTTCGCTCCGGTGCAGGACATCCGCAATACCCTGACCCCGCAACTGCGCATGGACAAGGGCGAGACCGACCTGATCCTGATCGACCTCGGCCGCGGCCAGAACCGCATGGGCGCCTCGATCCTGGCGCAGGTCTACGCGCAGATCGGCCAGCAGGTGGCGGACCTTGACGACGCCGAAGACCTCAAGGCCTTCTTCGCCGTGATCCAGGGTCTGAATGCCGACGGCCATCTGCTGGCCTACCACGACCGCTCCGACGGCGGCCTGCTGACCACCGTGCTGGAAATGGCCTTCGCCGGTCACTGCGGCCTGTCGCTGAACCTCGATGCGCTGGCAGACGAAGCCGCAGAACTGCCGGCCGTGCTGTTCAACGAAGAGCTGGGCGCGGTGATCCAGGTGCGCCAGGACGCCACCCCAGAAGTGCTGGCGCAGTTCAGCGCCGCCGGTCTGGACGACTGCGTGGCCGTGATCGGCCAGGCCGTCAATAACGGCGAGGTCAGCATCAGTTTCAACGGTGAGCCGGTATTCGCCGGTGAGCGCCGTCTGCTGCAGCGCCAGTGGGCCGAGACCAGCTATCGCATCCAGCGCCTGCGCGACAACGCGCAGGGTGCCGACCAGGAATTCGATCTGCTGCTGGAAGAAGACAACCCCGGCCTGTCGGTCAAGCTCGGTTTCGACGTCAACCAGGACATCGCCGCGCCCTACATCAAGAAGGGCGTGCGACCACAAGTGGCGATCCTGCGTGAGCAGGGCGTCAACGGCCAGGTGGAAATGGCGGCTGCCTTCGACCGCGCCGGTTTCTCGGCGATCGATGTGCATATGAGTGACATCCTGGCTGGCCGCGTCAGCCTCGAAGAATTCAAGGGCCTGGTGGCCTGCGGCGGTTTCTCCTACGGTGACGTGCTTGGCGCCGGCGAAGGCTGGGCCAAGTCGGTGCTGTTCAACACCCGCGCGCGTGATGCCTTCGCCGGCTTCTTCGAGCGCAAGGACAGCTTTGCCCTCGGTGTGTGCAACGGCTGCCAGATGATGAGCAACCTGCACGAGCTGATTCCGGGCAGCGAGTTCTGGCCGCACTTCGTGCGCAACCGTTCCGAGCAGTTCGAGGCGCGCGTGGCCATGGTGCAGATCCAGGAGTCGGCCTCGATCTTCCTGCAGGGCATGGCCGGTTCGCGCATGCCAATCGCTATCGCCCACGGTGAAGGCCATGCCGAGTTCGAAAGCGAGGAGGCGTTGCTGGAGGCCGATCTGTCCGGCACCGTGGCCCTGCGTTACGTCGACAACCACGGCAAGGTCACCGAAGCCTACCCGGCCAACCCCAACGGTTCGCCGCGTGGGATCACCGGCCTGACCAGTCGCGACGGCCGCGTCACCATCATGATGCCGCACCCGGAGCGCGTGTTCCGCGCCGTGCAGAACTCCTGGCGCCCGGACGAGTGGCAGGAAGACGGCGGCTGGATGCGCATGTTCCGCAACGCCCGCGTCTGGGTGAACTGATAGCGGCCTTCTGCTGAACCTCTCCCGCTCGCGGGGCAAAGAGGCGCGCTTTGGAAGCACCGCTTCCTGCGCCGATGAGCGCCTGATCGCGAAGCGATCAGGCCGGGGCGCGGAGCGGGGTGCCCGAAGGGCGGGAGAGGGAAAGCGGCCGCGCTCCGATCCAGCTTGAGCTTGTAAGTATTAGCGTCGGGGCGGGAGATGGGGTTATAGCCAACACCAAACCCTCTCCCCAGCCCTCTCCCATAAATGGGAGAGGGAGCCGATCGTGGAATAGGCCGTAGCCCGGATGCAATCCGGGAGAATCCACCCTTCCCGGATTTCATCCGGGCTACATGGGCCCAGCCATGGCCGATGATTTCCAGCAGATCCTTCCCGAAGTTCGCCTGGTCAAACCCGGTGAGACTCATCGCCTGTGCCGCTGCGGCCACTCCCCCGAGATGCCCAACTGCCCACCCGACTGCGCCCAATCCCTGATCCTGCATCCTGAACGTGAGCAGCGCCTGCTACTCTGCCGCTGCACTCGCTCTGCAAACCTCCCTTACTGTGACGGCAGCCATAACCCGCCGGCTCCCGCTCTGCGCGACAAATGGCGGCGCTTTTTCGGCAGGGGCTGACCCCTCTCCTGAACGCTATCGAGCTGATCGAGTCCAAACGGAATCGTCGGAACATTTCCTCTTTTTTTGCTTTCCTGATGGAGTTCTCGGAAACAAATTGAGGCAAAATGCCATCATTCTGGCGTCATTGTTGTGCCTGTTGTCGTGTTGCCCAATTGCGGAGAACTTGATGTACAAACTGTGCTTCTACGTACCGGAAAGTCACCTTGAGCCGGTGAAAAAAGCGGTCTTCGCCGCTGGTGGCGGTCGTATCGGTCGCTACGACAGTTGCTGCTGGCAGTCGCTGGGGCAAGGGCAGTTCCGGGCACTGGAAGGCAGCCAGCCGTTCCTGGGTACGGTAGGGCGAGTGGAGCAGGTTGCCGAGTGGAAAGTCGAACTCGTGGTGGCCGACGAGCTGATCCACGATGCCGTCAAGGCCCTGAAAAAGAGCCACCCCTACGAGACGCCGGCCTTCGACGTTTGGCGTCTATCGGACATGCAGTTCTGAGACCGATGATCAGGCCGTAGGCAGTTTCGCTGCCCGCGGCCTGATGCCCTTTATGGTTGTTCAACCAGTTCCTGAGCGCTGTCTTGTTCGGCGCGACGTTGCACAGTGGCGCAGGTCAGCAAGCCAAGTTCGAACAGCAGCCACATCGGTACCGCCAGCATGGTCTGAGAGAACACGTCCGGCGGTGTCAGCAGCATGCCGGCCAGGAAGCAGCCGACGACCACGTACGGCCGGCTCTGGCGCAGGGTCTGTACATCGGTAAGGCCAGCCCAGACCACGAGGAAAGTGGCCACCGGGATCTCGAACGCCAGGCCGAAGGCCAGAAACAGCGCCATGATGAAATCCAGATAGAGACTGATGTCGGTCATCATCGCCACGCCGGCGGGGGTGACGCTGGCGAGGAAGCCGAACATCATCGGGAACACCAGGAAGAACGCGAAGGCCATGCCGCTGTAGAACAGCACGATGCTCGAAACCAGCAGGGGCACGGCGATGCGCTTTTCCCGCCGATACAGACCGGGTGCAACGAAGCCCCAGGCCTGGTGCAACAGCAGCGGCATGGCGATGAACAGGGCGAGCATCATGGTCAGCTTGAACGGCGCCAGGAAGGGCGACGTGACGCTGGTGGCGATCATGCTTGCGCCTTCGGGCAGATAGCGGCGCAGCGGCTCCGATGCCAGTGTGTAGAGCGTCTGGGCGAAGGGAAACAGGCAGGCGAATACCAGGATTATCGCCAGAAGGCTGCGCAGCAGACGTCTACGCAATTCGCCCAGGTGGGCCGTCAGGGGCATCTCGCTCATGAGGCGCGCTCCAGGTTTTCCGTTTTGGCAATGTCGTTACCGGTTGGTGGTTGCAGGCTCACGCTGCGCCGCAGGTCCTGTTCGAGCTGGCGCAGAGGCGCTGCATCGAATTCCTTGTTCAGCGCCTCGGCGTTGAGTTCCTTCTCGAACTGGTCGCGCAGCATGCCCATGGCGCGCTTGGCCTTGCCCAGGCCGCGGCCTAGGGTACGGGCTGCGGCGGGCAGACGGTGCGGGCCAAGTACCAGCAGCGCCACGACGCCGACCAGCAGCATTTCGGTGAAGCCGATCTCGAACATCAGGCGTGACGATCCGCGTGTGCCTGGGGTTGGGTGGTGGCCTCAGCCTGCGCGGGCACGTGCTGCTGGACCTGCGCCGTGGCCTGCTCGTCGGTATCGGAGGTGGCCATGGATTTGCGGAAGCCCTGGATGGTTTCGCCCAGGTCTCCGCCCAGGCTCTTGAGCCGTTTGCTGCCGAACAACAGGAACACGATCAACAGCACGATGACCAGTTGCCAGATACCGATGCCACCCATGGAAATCTCCAAGCTCATGAAATTGAAGGCCTAATCCTGCCTGCGCTTTGTGACGCGAAAGTGACGTGGCGATTGCTGTCGGCAGTGGCTGCCATGCGCCTGAAACATCGGCGGTGTTGACTGGCGGCTTTCTCTACAAGGCGCTGAAGATGGTTGGTCAAAGGCAGCGAGGTGCGGCCCTGCTGATGGTGTTGGTGGTTCTGGCGATGCTGGCGGGTGGCCTGACCTGGATGGTCCAGGACGGCCGCCGCCAGGTCGATGCGGTGCGCCTGCAGCAGCAGCGCGTGCAGGCGCGGGCGATGGAGGTGGCAGGTCTGGCCTTTGCCGAGCAGGCGCTCCGGGACGCAACCTGGCGGCTGAGCCCGCTGTTCTGGCAGGCGCTGCGTGGGCAGCCACTAAGCTACGGTCTGGCCGACGGTTCGGCGAGCCTGCGCATTCGCGATCTGCACACCTGTTTCAACGTCAATGCCCTGGTCGGCGAAGAGGCGCAGCGCGCTGAGCGCCAGCTCAAGTACCTACTCGGTGATGACATGGCGGCCGAGCGGCTGGTGGATCGTCTGAGTGACTGGATCGATGCGGACAGCCAGAGTCGCCTGCAGGGCACGGAGAGTGATCATTATCTGCGTCGCTCACCACCGCATCTGGCGGCCGATCAGCCGATGGTGGACATGAGCGAGCTGAATGTCCTGCTGGCCGAGCAGGGTATCGCGCATACGCACTACCCACAGCTCTGCGCCCTGCCGCAGACGAGCGGGTGGCGGCTCAATGCCAACTCGCTGACCCAGGCGCACCTGCCGCTGCTCGACGCGCTTTACGAGGGTGCGTTTCCCCGCTCGCTGCTGAGCCGGATCCTCAGTGGCCGACCCGCCGGCGGCTATCCTGATGCATCCGCATTGCGTCAGGCGCTGGGGGCGGTGGACGATCAGACTTTCGAACGCCTGAGCGAAGGGTTGCTGCTCAACAGTGGCAATTTCCTCCTGCAGATGAGCTTCGAGCAGGACGGGCAGATCATGCGCAGCCAGTTCCAGGTGCAGGCCGAGGGCGTGGTACAGTGGCATGCGCAAGTGCCGGTGCAGCGTGTCAGAGTGATTACCCGCGAAGTACGGCCCTGGTAGAAGGTATTGGCGCAGCGGCGCGCCACTTGATCGCACAGGTAAAAAGAAACGGCCCGGGAAGTCCCGGGCCGTTGTTTTTGCATGCCTGACGTCAGACGCCGATTTCACCACCGTCATCGCGCTGGATGACCACCGTGGCAGCGCGTGGACGCACTGTGGTGGCGGATGGCGTGGCTTCGGTTGCGTCATCCGAGTACGGCCAGTTGCCCGGGTGCTGGATGTTGATGAACATCGTCTTGTTGTCCGGGGTGAAGGCGATACCCGTCACTTCGCAGCCATTGGGACCGACGAAGAAGCGACGCAGGTCGGCCTGGTTCTGGGCGTTGACCGGCACCTGGTCGCCATTGCTGTCGACGAGGTTGGTGGGGATGACCGCAAGCATCTGGTCGTTGGTGTAGCTGGTGAGGGTGGATTCGCCATTGTCGGTCTGGATCCACAGGATGCCGCGGCTGTCGAAGCTCATGCCGTCAGGGCTGGCGAACTGGTTGAGTTCGGTCAGGCCGGAGCGGTTGATGTCGGCGGTACCGGCAGCGTTGGCGCCGAACACGAAGATGTCCCACTCGAAGCTGGTGTGGTCGTCGTTGTCGTGCCAGCGGATGATGTGGCCGTGGCGGTTGTTGATGCGTGGGTTGGCCGGGTTGGCGACCGGACGGCTGTTGTTGTTGGTCAGGGTCAGGTACACGTCACCGTTGAGCGGGTTGACGGCCGTCCACTCCGGGCGGTCCATCGGCGTGGCGCCCAGCGCATCGGCTGCGCCGCGGGTGTTAAGGATGATGCCCGGCAGGTCGGTGAACTTGGCCCCCAGGGTGCTGTTGTCCAGGGTGGGGCTGTTCACGGTCAGCGGCAGCCACACGCCCTTGCCGTCTTCGTCGAAGCGGGCAACGTAGAGGGTGCCGCTATCCATGTACTTGGCGCCGGTGGCGAGGCGATCGCTGGGGTTGGCGTCGGCTTCATCCCACAGGGCGTCGGAGACGAACTTGTACAGGTACTCGTTGTTCGAGTCGTCACCGGTGTAGAACACGATTGGCTTGCCGGCCACTGCCAGGCCTGGCCAGCAGCCTTCGTGACGGATACGGCCAAGCGCGGTGCGCTTCACCGCACGGCTGGTGGCCGAGTAAGGATCGATCTCGACGATGTAGCCATAGGTGCTGGCTTCGTTGCGGTAGTCGTCGGTGGCGCTGGCGCCGTAAGGCTCCAGGTTGAAACGGGCGAACTCTTCGTTCTGCTCGCTTGGGTCGCCAGCGGCGGTTTCCCAGCGATAGCGTCCTTGGCGGGTGCTGACACCGATGCGCTGCTGGTCGACGGGCACCGAGCCGGTGGTGTTGATGAACACCGACGGCCAGTTCTCTTCACAGGTCAGGTACGTGCCCCACGGGGTGTAGCCGTTGCCGCAGTTGTTGTTGGTGCCGCGGGTTTCGGTGCCGTCGACCGAGAACTTGGTCTTGACGTGATCGGTGCCGCGCAGCGGGCCGGCGATGTCCATCACGGTGGCAGTGGTGAAGCGGCGGTTCAGCGGATCGTTGTCGACGACCTGCCAGCGGCCATTGACCTTGCGGATGTGCAGTACGCCAGCGCCATGGGCGTTGATTTCCTTGCGTACTTCCTCGGCCGGGCGATTGCCGGAGGCATCGTCGGTCTGGCCGTTGGGGTGCAGGGCGTCTTCATCGATGTATTCGTAGTTGATCGCCAGCAGGCCATCTTCGGAGCTGCCGTTGATCGGGAAGAAGTGCATGCCGTCATGGTGCATGCCTGCCGAGTTGGCCTGCTCATCGGCGCTGTTGCTTCCGTCATTCATCCAGGTGCCGCCGTTGCTGTTGAACGGAGTGCCCCAGGGCGCCAGGACATGGGCGCTGTAGCCAGCGGCCACGACGCAAGCATCGGTACGCGAGCCGGCGATGGATGCGAAGCCCAGAGCCAGTTTCGGCTCGGCAGGCGTATCGGGAGAGTTGTCGCTGCTGTTATTGCTGCTGCCGCCGCTGTCGAAGCAGCCGGTGAGGCCGGTGCCCGCGATCATGGCAATCGCGGCTCCCAGAGTGCCGCGCATTACGCTGCGGCGGCTCAGGTAGGCATCCATGACTGCAGCCATGGGGCGGTTGCCACTGAGGTTGCGGTCAAGGTTGTCGCCGGTATCTCGACTCATCAGGTCATGTCCTTTTTCTAGTGAAACGGCTTGAGGAAACCGGGACTGTAATGACCGTTTGTGATGATTCCTTGGCAGTTCCGTTAACGGAAATTGAACACTTGGTTACTGCCACCTGGCTGATTTACAAAGACTTTTCTGACGGTTTCGAAAAATTCCTGTCGATTAACTGCCATTAAACTGTCATGCAAGCTGCCCAGTATCGCGCCCCGACATTCGATCAAGGCAGGCGAGCATTACGATGGTGGACATGGCTAGGCGTGAGGTACTGGGCGGGATCGGCATGCTGGCGATGGCGCCCTTGCTCAGCGCCTGTTCTGGCCTGGCGACTCATGCCGGCGATTCGGCGCCGGGGCTGAATCTGCTTTATGTGGCCGACACGCTGGACGCACGCCTGCCAGGCCTGCCAGTGGTACCGGCGACGCGCCTGGGGCCGGTTTCGCATCTGGGGCGTGCACCTTGGATCAGTGGCGCCAGTGCCCGTCAGGGACAGGCTGAACTCGATGCCTTGCTCGATGCCCGGCTGGGCGCGCAGGCCACCACGGGCGGCTATGCCGTACTCGGCGCCCTGCTGGCCGATCTGCGCCAGCGTCTGGGCCGGGAAAACTGCCTGACCCTGGAAAACGGCCAATGCTGGAACGGCAGTGGCCTGGCTTACCTGACGCAGGGTGAAAGCGGGTTGCAGGGCAGCCAGTTACTGGGTTCCGAGGTGCGCGTCAGCAGCGACGAGCGCGTGCTCTGGCCGCAGAGTGGCGCTTCGCTGTATCGCCGCTTCGAGCGCCCGGTACTGGGGGCCGGTCTCGCGGCCGACCAGGCCGAGTCGCTCGGCGTGCAGCCTTATACGGTGCTGCGCAGGGCCGGCGTGAGGATCGCCATCGTCGGCATCACCGATCCCTATGCGCAGGATCAGCAGGCGTCGCTGAAACAGTGGTACCAGTCGCTGCTACCCGTTATCGAGGCTGCGCGCGGCGAAGCCGACCTGGTGGTGGCGCTGGCGGATGTCGGCACCGGCCCCGGCCTGTGGCTGGCCGAGCGCATGCCCGGGGTCGACTTGCTGCTGTGCGCGCGCGGGCAGGATTTCTGGCCGGCGCCGGTCCCGGTCTGGCAGGCAGGCGGGCGTCAGGTGCCGGTGATCTTCGCCGGTTGTCGGGCCAGCGGTGCCTTTCATATCAACTGTCGGCAACAGGGCGGGCGTTGGCAGTTCAGCGCGCAGTTCCATCCGGCCTTCGAGCGCGGCCTGTCCGCGGCTGCGCGCAGTGAGATGCAGAGACTGCAGCTCACCCTCGAGCAACAGCGCGCCGGGCATGCCGCCTGGCTGGACCAGCCGCTGGCGCGGGCGCCTGAGGCGCTCTGGCGCCGCGATACGCGCGCAGGCTCCTGGGATCGCTTGCTCTACCAGGCCCTGCGCGGCGACGAGCAGATCCCGGTGCTTTTGCCCGGGCTGCGCTACGACAGCCCCCTGGCGAGCGGGCAGACCATCACCCGTGAACACCTGATCAACCTGACGGGTGGCTATTCGGCGCCGGTGCTCGATGTCCCCGGCGAGCGCCTGGAACAGGTGCTGGAAAGCGCTGCCGAGCAACTGTTCGGCGACCCGTTGCTGCTCGACAACAGCCAGGATCTGCCGCGCCTGCTGGGACAGAGCTGGCAACTCAGCTACAGCCCGAGCGGCAGGCGCGTGGCTGGCCTGGCGCCGCCCACCGGTTTGTGCCGCACCTTCGGCCTGCAGCACCAGGCCAATGCCGGGGAACCGCTCTGGCAGCGCGTCGAAAACTGGCTGGCGCAGCAGCCCGAAGGCTGGCAGTTGCCGGCGCTGCATCTGCCCAGCATGCGCTACGTGCAGGGGCATCCGGGCTGGCACCCGCGCGAGCGACTCTCGTGAATCGAGTGCAGCGCGCGCTTCGTTTCGGCTGGCTGACGCTGGCCGCCTGGCTGGCGGCCCAGTGCGTGTTGCAGCTGGCCCGTGAACCCATGCCGGCCAGCGCCGGGCCAGGCGACCTGCAAGCGATGCCCGGCCTGCTGGTCGGACACTGGCAGGCCGCACAGTCCGATGGCCTGCCGCTGACGCGCCTGCCCGTGGAATACGTCGGCGGTCTGCGCGCCTGGCCGGCGAGCGCCACGGTGGTGGTGCTGCGTTATGGCCAGCAGGTGCGCAGCTACAGCCGCGGTCAGGCGCTGGCGCCCGGCATCGTGCTGCAGGACATCGATGACGAGGGCCTGATCCTCGATAACCAGGGGCGACGCGAGCGTCTGCCCTGGCCGCCACGGCCCACCGTGACCGGCTTCAAGCGGCAAGGATAAGAGATGAGCGTGCGCTATTGCCTGATCGGCCTGCTGGGCCTGCTGTCACCACTGGCCATGGCCGATGAGGTGCTGGATCTGCCGGTTGCCGAGTCGCCGCTGTACGAGGTGAATTTCGTCGATACCGAGCTGGGCGAGTTCATCGACAGCGTGTCGCAGATCACCGGTACCACCTTCATCGTCGATCCCCGGGTCAAGGGCAAGGTCACGGTACGCACCGTGGAGCGGCACGACAGCGAGGCCATCTACGATATCTTCCTGGCGCAGTTGCGGGCGCAGGGCTTTGCCGCCGTCAACCTGCCCAACGGCAGCGTGAAGATCGTGCCCGATCAGGCGGCGCGCCTGGAGCCGGTGCCGGTAGAGAGCGGCGAGCGCAAGGCCGGCGGCGACGGCATCGCCACACGTGTGTTCAGCGTGCGCAACGCAGCCAGCGAACAGTTGCTGGGCATTCTCAAACCTCTGATCGATGCACGCGTCGGGGTCATTACGCCTTATCCGGCGGCGAACCTACTGGTGGTGACCGACTGGCGCAGCAATCTCGAGCGCATCGACAGCCTGCTGGCCGAACTCGATCAGGTCAGCGACGAACCGCTGCAGGTGCTGCCGCTGCAGCATGCCAGCGCCGCCGATACCAGCCAGCTCGTCACCCGTCTGCTGGCGCGTGAGAAGGGCAACGACGATGTCCAGGTGGTTGCCGATCCGCGCAGCAACGCGCTGCTGGTGCGCGGCAGCGCGAGCGGCCGGGAGCGGGTGAGGGCACTGCTGGCGCAACTCGATCGTCCTGCCGGGCAGACCAAAAATTCCAATACCCAGGTCATCTACCTGCGCCACGCCAATGCTGCCGAGGTGGTCAAGGTATTGCGTGGGCTCAGCCAGGAGGCCGCTGTTGCCACAGGGGCGGGCCAGGAGGAGACGGTCGCGCGCCTGCCCGTCAGTGACTCGGGAGTGCGCCTGGAATACGAGGAGGGCACCAACGCCGTGGTCATGGTCGGCCCGGACAGCGAGCTGGCGACCTATCGCGCCATCGTCGAGCAGTTGGACATCCGCCGCGCCCAGGTGGTGGTCGAGGCGATCATCGCCGAGGTCTCCGACTCGCGGGCCGAAGAGCTTGGCGTGCAGTGGCTGTTCGCCGATGAAAAGTTCGGTGCCGGGGTGGTCAACTTCGGCGCTGGCGGGGCGAACATCTCGGCCATCGCCGGTGCCGTCGCCAGCGGCGACAACAAGGCGCTCAGTAAGCTGCTGTCGGGCGTCAATGGCGTCACGGCCGGGCTGGGGCATTTCGGCGGTGGCTTCAACTTCGCCGTGCTGGTCAACGCGCTCAAGAGCAACAGCGGCTTCAACCTGCTGTCGACGCCGACGCTGCTGACTCTGGATAACGCCGAGGCATCGATTCTGGTGGGGCAGGAAGTGCCCTTCGTTACCGGCTCGGTGACCCAGAACAACGCCAACCCTTACCAGACCATCGAGCGCCGCGAAGTCGGGGTGAAGCTGCGCATCAGGCCGCAGATCAACGTCGACAACAGCGTGCGCCTGGACATCGTGCAGGAGGTTTCCTCGCTGGCCGACAACGCCTCCGCCAGTGATGTGATCACCAACAAGCGCGAGATCAAGACCAAGGTGATGGTCGAGGACAACGGCCTGATCATCCTCGGCGGCCTGATCAGCGATGAAGTGACCAGCAACGCGCAGAAGGTCCCGCTGCTGGGCGACATCCCCGGTCTGGGCCATCTGTTCCGCTCCAACGGGCAGTCGGGTGTTAAGCAGAACCTGATGGTGTTCATCCGCCCGCGCATCCTGCGTGACGACGCCAGCATCGCGGCTTACAGCACCGACAAGTACCAGGGGCTGCGGCGCGAAACCGGGTTGCCGCTGTCTTCGCTGGACGATGCCGACAGCCTGCAGCGCCTGTTCCCGGCGAGTCGCGCACGTCTTGGCGAGGGCGCCTGGTGATGCAGCTGTTGCCCTACCGGCTGGCGCGCCAGGCCGGCCTGGCCGTGGTGCCGGGGGACGCCGGCTGGCAGCTGTGGCTGCGCGAGGACGCCGACAGTGCCCAATTGCAGGAGCTGCTGCGCGTGCAGGGGCGGCCCGCGTCGGTGTGCCAGTTGTCGCGGGCCGCCTTCGATGAGCGCCTGGGCGGTTTGTACCAGGCCGGCGAAGGCGCAGCCGAGGCGCTGATCGAAGGCATTGGCGAGCAGGTCGACCTGGACAGCCTGATGAGCGAAATGCCGCGTATTGAGGACCTGTTGGAAAGCGATGACGAGGCGCCGGTGATCCGCCTTATCAACGGCCTCTTTGCTCAGGCCCTGCAGCGTCAGGCATCGGATATCCACATCGAGACCTTCGAGCAGAGTCTGGTGGTGCGCCTGCGTGTCGACGGTCATCTGCAGGAAGTGCTGCGGCCGCCGCGTGCCCTGTCGGCCATGCTGGTGTCGCGGATCAAGGTCATGGCGCGCCTGGACATCGCCGAAAAACGCCAGCCGCAGGATGGTCGCATCACCCTGCGGGCCGCCGGGCACGAAGTCGATGTGCGCGTTTCCACTCTGCCGGGCATCCATGGCGAGCGGGTGGTGATGCGGGTGCTGGACAAACAGGCGAGCCTGCTGGCGCTGGACAACCTGGGCATGCCCTCGGCCGTTGCCCAGGGGCTGCGCGGTTGCCTGGCGCGGCCCAATGGCATCGTCCTGTCCACCGGGCCGACCGGCTCGGGCAAGACCACCACGCTGTACGCCTGCCTTAATAGTCTCAACGATGGCAGCCGCAATATCCTCACCGTCGAAGACCCGGTGGAATACGCCATCGCCGGCATCGGCCAGACGGCGATCAACCCGCGTGCCGGCCTGACGTTCGCCAGCGGCCTGCGTGCCATCCTGCGCCAGGATCCGGACGTGATCATGCTCGGTGAGATCCGCGACCGCGAGACGGCGCAGATTGCCGTGCAGGCCAGCCTTACCGGCCACCTGGTGCTTTCTACGCTGCACACCAACAGTGCCGTGGGCGCGGTGACGCGCCTGCGCGACATGGGCATCGAACCCTTTCTGATCGCCTCCTGCCTGCGCGGAGTGCTGGCCCAGCGTCTGGTGCGGCGCCTTTGCCATTGCGCCGAGCGCCGCCCGCTGCAACCGGCGGAGCAGGCGCTGCTGCCGGAACTGAGTGATCTGCAGCACAGCTATCACCCGCGTGGCTGCGAGCAGTGCCGCGGCACGGGCTACCAGGGGCGTCTGGGCCTCTACGAATTCGTCGAGCTGGATGCCGAGCTGATTGCCCTGTTGTACGACGGTGCGAGTGAAGTGGCCATGCAGCAGTACCTGCAAGGACGTCGGCAGAGCCTGTCAGGCATGGCGGCAGCCAGCGTGGCGGCAGGGCAGACCAGCCTTGCCGAAATCCTGCGAGCGGTGCAGGGCTGAACCATGCCGACCTATCGCTATCAGGCCGTCGATTTGGCCGGACGCAGCCACAAAGCCAGCCTGCAGGCCGAGAGCGAGCGCCATACGCGGCAGTTGCTGCGCGAGCAGGGGCTGTTCGCCCGCGATCTGCAACGGCATGAGAACGATCGCCAGCCGGCACGGCGCCAGCGCGTCGACCGTGCCCAATTGTGCGAGCTGACCCGGCAGCTGGCGACCCTGACCGGCGCGGGGATTCCCTTGGTCGATGCCCTGGCCACGCTGCAGCGGCAACTGGTGCAGCCGGCGCTGCGCAACCTGCTGGTGGCGGTCAGTGGCAGCCTCGCCGAGGGCCTGGGCCTGGCGCGCAGCCTGGCGCGCCAGGGCGGCGTCTTTTCACCGCTGTACTGCGCGTTGGTGGAGGCCGGCGAGCGCTCCGGGCGCCTTGCGCCGGTGCTGGAACGCCTGGCCGAGCACCTGGAGCAGAGCCAGCGCCAGCGGCACAAGGCGCGCACCGCGCTCATCTATCCCAGTGTGCTGATGGGCGTGTCGCTGGTGGTGGTGATTGGCCTGATGACCTTCGTCGTGCCACGCCTCACCGAGCAGTTCGCCCATGCCGGGCAAAGCCTGCCGTGGATCACGTCGCTGCTGATCGGCATCAGCAACGCCCTGCTGGTTTGTGGTCCGTGGCTGCTGGGCCTGGGCGTCGTGCTGGCGCTGCTGGCCGGTTGGCTTCTGCGCAAGCCGCAGTGGTGTCTGCGTCGAGACGATCTGCTGCTGCGCCTGCCGCGCCTCGGGGGGCTGTTGCAGGGGCTGGAAAGCGCGCGCCTGTCACGCAGCCTGGCGATTCTGGTCGGCAGTGGCGTGCCCCTGCTGGAGGCCCTGCAGGTCGCCGCTGCCACGGTCGACAACCGGCGCATCCGCCTGGCTCTGGAACGTGTCACCCATGAAGTGCGCGGGGGCGTCAGCCTGCACCGCGCTCTGGAGGCCAGCGGGCATTTTCCGCCGCTGCTGCTGAACATGGTCGCCAGCGGCGAGGCCAGCGGCACGCTGCCGGACATGCTCGAACGGGTTGCCGATAACCAGGAGCGCGGTTTTGCCCGCCAGGTGGACACCGCGATGGCGCTGTTCGAGCCGCTGATGATTCTGCTCATGGGTGCGGTGGTGCTGTTCATCGTCCTGGCCGTACTGCTACCGATCCTTCAACTCAACCAGGGCCTGACACTATGAAGAGGAGAACTGTCATGCACGACAAGCGAAACCACCAGCGCGGCTTCACGCTCATGGAAATCATGGTGGTGATCTTCATCATGGGCCTGCTCGTCGCCGTGGTCGCCCCCAGCGTGCTGGGCAGCCAGGACAAGGCCGTGAAGCAGAAGGTGATGGCCGATCTCTCGAGTCTGGAGCAGGCGCTGGACATGTATCGCCTGGACAACCTGCGCTTTCCCAGCAGCGAGCAGGGCCTGGCTGCGCTGATCAGCAAGCCTGTTGTCGAGCCGCTGCCACGCGCCTGGCGGGATGATGGTTATATCCGCCGCCTGCCCGCGGACCCCTGGGGCGCGCCGTATCAGTACCGTAGCCCCGGTGAGCATGGCCGTTTCGATGTCTTTTCCCTGGGTGCGGACGGCCTCGAAGGTGGCGAAGGGATGGATGCAGACCTGGGCAACTGGGACCTGTAAGCGGTGCGCGAGCGCGGGTTCAGTCTGCTCGAACTGCTGGTGGTGCTGTTCATCGCAGGCCTGCTGACCAGCCTCAGCGTGGCCTGGCTGGACGGCGAGCAGAGTGCTGCGCGCCAGGCCCTGGAGCGGCTTGCCGCGGCTGCGCGCAGCCAGGCCGGGCTGGCCGTGCATGCAGGGCAGGTGCAGGGCTTGCGCTGGACGGGCGAACGACCGGAGTTCGTGCGCCAGGTCGAGGGCGACAGCCGGCCGGCCTGGCAGGTCGAGCCAGTGGCCCTGGGCGACTGGCCCAGGGAGTTACGCCCGGACTGGCCGGCCAGTGACCAGCCGCGACTGGTGGTCTCGGCCACCGGTCTGGTGCGAGGTGATGCGCTGCGCTGGAGCTGGCCCGGTGGCGCCGAGGTTTGGCGCTGGGATGCCCAAGGGCGGCTGCAGCGGACGTTGCAGCCATGAGGCGCCAGCGCGGTTTCACCCTGCTGGAGGTTACGGTGGCCCTCGGTATTGCCGCCTTGCTCGCCGTCATCAGCAGCCAGGCGCTGCGTCAGCGCCTGGCGGTGCAGCAGAGCGTGCAGCAGCACCAGGCGGGGTTGTTGTGCGCCAGGGAACTGGAGGCGCGTTTTGCCGTGGAACGTTTCTGGCCGACAGGCTCTTCGGCTGCTGGCGTGCTTCGCCAGGGGCAGGTCGACTGCCACTGGCGCCTGCAGGTGCAGGGCACTGGCGTGAACCGGCTGCGCCGGGGCGATCTGAGTTTGTTCGCCGACCGGGACGGACGCGCATCGATGGGCCAGTACCTGGTGTTTCTGGTGCGCCCATGAGAACCGGACAACAGGGTCTGACCCTGATCGAACTGCTGGTCGCGCTGGCGCTCACCGCCATGCTCGGCGTGCTGCTCGCGGCACTGGTCAGCGGCTGGAGCAGCGTTCGCGAGCGCCTGCAGGACAGCGGGCAAGGCAGCGCCGTGCTGGATTTCTGCCTGGCGCTGGAACGACGTTTCGACACCCTGGTGCTGCGCCAGCTGTATGAGCGGAGGATGCCGCTGGAGGCCCGCTGGCTGGACTGGCACGAGGGGCAAGCTCAGTTGCAGTGGGTGGCCCTCGATGCCTGGGCGGGAGAGGCCGGCACCTCGCGCCTGCAGCGTCAGCGGCTGCGCTTCGACGCCCGTAACCAGCGCCTGGGCGTGTTTAGCAGTAACGATCTGTACGCCCCTGACCAGGCGCGCTGGGTCGCCCGCGAACAATTGTCGGGTGTGGACGCCGTGCAGCTGAGCTTTCGCCAGGAAGGACGCTGGGTGGCCGCGCCGTCCCCTGACCTGCTGCGGCCTGACCGCGGCGTACGCCTGACTTTCCAACGTGATGGAGCACCGTATGTATGCACCTTCGCCCTGCCCTGGGGGCGTCTATGAAGCCTGAACGCTGGCGGCGCAGCCTGCGTCCCTGGCTGCTGCTGCGGCCCTCGGCAGAGACTGAGTCGTGGCAGTGGGCCCGCGTGGAGGGCGGTCGGGTCCGCGCGTCGGGCAGCGGCGAGCCGCCGACAATGGCCAGGGCTCGTGTGGCGCTGTTGATCCCGGCGGAGGTCTGCAGTCACTTTCACCTGCAGGCACCACCGGGGCTGAAGCGTCACGAATGGCCGCTGTTGCTCGAAGACCGCCTGCTGCAGCCCGCCGAGCAGGTATCGATCGGCTGCATCTCCCGGCAGCCCGGCTGGCTGGAACTGGTCTGCGTCGATGCGCAGCGGCTGCAGCGCTGGTCGGCGTGCTGCCAGGCCTGGAGCCTTCAACCCGAGCGCTGCTGGGCCGAGCTGCAACTGCTTCCCCGGGCAGAACCCTCGCAAGTGCTGGGCTGGCAACGTGAGCCCGGGCTGCAGCTGTACAAGCGTGCCTCGGCCGCGGGACAGCAGTTCTGGCTGGCCTGGCCCGAGACGCTGGGTGAACTGCCAGAGTCTGGTGGATACGCGGGCGCTGCGGCGCAAACGGACGGCCCCTGGCCGGACCAACTTCCGCCACTCGACAACCTGCCCGGCACCTTCGACCTCCAGACCGGCAAGCGCCGCAGGCTCGCCTCCGGGCTGCGGCTGGACTGGCGCCTGCCCGCGGCCTGCCTGGCCCTGACCATGCTCTGGGGCGGGATCTGGGCAAGCCAGCAATGGCGCCAGCAGGCGCAGTACCAGCAGCAGGTGTGGGCGGTGACTGGCGCTGCCGAGCCTCTGCCCCAGGCTACCCAGCACCTCAGGCGTCTGCGTGAGGAAGCGGACGAGCAGCGCCTGCGCCTGCGTCAGGTCGAGCAATTGCAGGCGCGTGTCAGCCGGTGGTTGTCGCAGCAGGCTGCCTGGCAGCTTGACAGCGTGGCTTACGACGGCCGCAGTTGGCGCCTGCGATTGAACGGCGACGACGATGGCGCAGCTCCCTGGCAGGCGTTCGCCGACGAGGTGGGGGCGGTGGCCCGAGTCGAGCAGCAGCCTGGCAACCTGAACATATCCTTCGACCTGGAGGCCGGCCCATGACCTTCATCTTGTCGCCGCGCATGCGGCAGTGGCTGGCGCTGGGCTGCATCGGCGTGCTGTTGGCAATCCTGGCAGGGCGTGAAGTACTGGCCCGCTGGCAGACGCTGCAACAGTGGCGCAGCCTGGCCACGTCGGCGGCGGCTCTGCAGGTTCGCGCGCCGCTTGCCATCGAGCAGTTGCGCCAATCCGCCGAGCAGGGCCGGCTCAGCATCGAACTGGCCGAGGTGCGCGAGGGCAATTGGCTGCTGACGGGCAGGGTGAGCGATGAGCGACACCTGCACGACTGGTTGCTGCACATTCGCGGCGAAGGGGCCAAGCCTCTTGGCTGGAATCTGCAGCGGGGTGAATCCGATCTCGGCTTCGAAGTGGTGATCAGCCCATGAAGCGACGTGCTGCCTGGTGTGCGCTGGTTTTCCTGCTCACCTTGCTCAGCCAGTGGCCGGCGCGCTGGCTGGCCGAGCCCCTGGCGCTACCCGTGACGGGCTTGAGTGGCAGCCTCTGGCACGGCCAGGCCGAGCGGCTCGCCGAGATCGACCGGCCGGCCTGGCACCTGCAGCCCTGGCGCCTGCGGGCAGACTTCAGCGGGGGCTGGCAGGGGCAGCGCTGGGATCTGCGCATGCAGGGCTGGCCCTGGGACTGGCAGGTGCTGGTGCAACCCGGTGAACGCTATGCCGGCCAAGCCGGCAGCTACCGGTTGGCCGGGCAATGGCAGGGGCGTATTGCATTGCAGGGTAGCGCCACTCAGTGCCGGCGAGCGCAAGGGCAGGTGAGCGTAACCTCGCTCGAGTTGCAGGCACCCTGGCAACTGCCGCTAGGCCAGGCCGCCTTGCAGCTGGACTGTTCAGCCGGTATGAAACTGCTGGCGAAGCTGCAGCTGGCCGACCAGCACCAGGCCGAACTGGAGGCGGACATTCTCGGCCGGAGGGCGAAGCTGGAGGGCATCGTCGAGGCAGGGGCGGCGATCTATCCTGTGCTGGTCAGCGCCCAGTGGCTGACACCGGGCGACACGCGTCTGGCACGCAATATTCGCTGGTAGGCAGCTAGGGCCTGATTTCGATCAGCGTGCCATCCTTGACCAGGCTCCAGACCTCGCGCATGTCGTCGTTCTTCATGGCGATGCAGCCTTCGGTCCAGTCCAGCGTATGGAAGAACCACTCCGGGTACTCCTCGTCCAGCGGCGTGCCGTGGATCATGATCATGCTGCCTGGCGGTACGCCGGCTTCCTTGGCCTTGGCCAGGTCGCGGGCGTTGGGGTAGGAGATGTGCAGCGACAGCTGGTACTTGTCGCTCGGCTTGCGCCAGTCGATCCAGTAGAAGCCTTCTGGTGTACGCAGGTCGCCTTCGCGCTGCTTGGCGCCATCGGGCTGCTTGCCCAGGGAAATGCGGTAGGACTTGATGGTTTCGCCGCGCTGCTGCAAGTGCAGCTTGCGTTCGGACTTGAGCACCAGCACCTTGTCCACGGTGCGGCTGCCGGTCGCTGGCGTGGTGCTGGCCAGGGCGTTGAAGCTGAGAGTCAGGCAGAGCAGGGGCAACAACCAGCGCATCGGGGATCGTCCGCAAGGGTCAACGGGGTGTGTAATGGGCACGCAACGCTTCGAGTGGCTCGTTGCGTACCGGGAAGGAATTCTGCCGGCGGTCGGCGAAGAAGCATTCTAAGGTACGGCCTATGGTCGGGAAAGCCAGCTCTGACCAGGGGATCTGCGATTCCTCGAACAGGCGCACCTCCAGGCTTTCCTCGCCGACGGCGAAGTCCAGATCCACCAGTTCGGCGCGAAACATCATGTACACCTGGCTGATATGCGGCAGGTCGAACAGGGTGTAGAGGCTGAGGTCGCGTACACGCGCGCAGGCTTCTTCGAGGGTTTCACGGGCGGCGGCCTGTTCGATGGTCTCGCCGTTTTCCATAAAGCCGGCAGGCAATGTCCAGTAGCCCCGGCGTGGCTCGATGGCGCGGCGGCAGAGCAGCACCTGGTCACGCCATATGGGCAGGCAGCCGGCAACGATACGCGGGTTTTCATAATGCACGGTGGCGCAGTGACCGCAGACATGGCGCATGCGGTTGTCGCCGGTCGGGATCATGCGGGTGACGGGGTTGCCGCACTGATTGCAGAATTTCATGCCCGCTCCTCTTGGTTCTGGCGCTATCTTGGCGGCCGGTGCGATGACCGGCAAGCCTGCTTTTCAGGCCGCTCGGCCCTTTCCTCGGGGTTGGGCGGCCGGCTGCTTTCATGCCATGATGCCTGGCAAAACAAGACTCCGAGTATGCCCATGCTGGACGAGTTGCTCCATCGCGTGCGCGGCTACAGCCCGCACCCTCTGGAGACCGAGCGCAGCTTCCCCGAGGCGGCGGTGCTGGTCCCGATTACCCGCAGTGATGAACCTGAGCTGGTGCTGACCCTGCGCGCCAGCGGTTTGTCGACCCATGGTGGCGAGGTCGCCTTCCCGGGAGGCCGGCGCGATCCGGAAGATCGCGACCTGGTGGACACCGCGTTGCGTGAGGCCGAGGAGGAGATCGGCCTGCCACCGGGACTGGTCGAAGTGGTCGGGCCGCTCAGCAGCCTGGTGTCGCGGCATGGCATTCAGGTCACGCCTTACGTCGGGGTGGTGCCGGACTACGTCGAGTACAAGGCCAACGATGCCGAAATCGCCGCGGTGTTCTCGGTGCCACTGGAGTTCTTCCGCAGCGACCCGCGCGAGATAACCCACCGTATCGATTACCTCGGGCGCAGCTGGTACGTGCCGTCCTACACCTATGGCGAGTTCCGCATCTGGGGGCTCACGGCGATCATGGTGGTGGAGCTGGTCAACCTGATCTTCGACGATGCGCAGATCGCCCTGCACCAGCCGCCCGAACACTTCATACACCTGCGCTGACTAGCGCCGAGGACTGACGAGCATGAAATACCGTCTGGGAAGCTCCCGTGTCGATGCCCATCCCGATAGCTGGGTCGCGCCAAGCGCCGATCTGATCGGCAAGATCCGCCTGGAGGCGGGGGCCAGCGTCTGGTTCGGTGCGGTGCTGCGCGGCGACAACGAACTGATCCATATCGGTGAGAACAGCAACGTGCAGGACGGCAGCGTCATGCACACCGACATGGGCTTTCCGTTGACCCTGGGCAAGGGCGTCACCGTCGGCCACAACGTGATGATGCACGGCTGCAGCGTCGACGATTACAGCCTGATCGGCATCAACGCGGTGATCCTCAACGGCGCCAAGATCGGAAAGTACTGCATCATCGGCGCAAACAGCCTGATTCCCGAAGGCAAGGTGATCCCCGATGGCAGCCTGGTCATGGGCAGTCCGGGCAAGGTGGTGCGCGAACTGACCGAGCAACAGAAGAAGATGCTCGAAGCCAGTGCCGCCCACTACGTTCATAATGCGCAGCGCTATGCCCGAGAGCTGGTTGTTGACGATGAATGACGAGAAACCCGTGCGCTCGCCCTGCGTACATGTCTGTGCGCTGGACGAGCAGGACATCTGCATCGGCTGTCAGCGTACGGCTGCCGAAATCACCCGCTGGGGCCGCATGGACAATGCCGAGCGCCGCGAGGTGCTGCAACTTTGCCTGGCGCGCGCCCGCGCCGGCGGCCTGCTACTGACGCCTTCCTGATTCACTGTTCGAGGAAACCTCATGCCCCGTATTGGAACCCCTCTGTCGCCCTCCGCGACCCGCGTACTGCTGTGTGGCTGCGGCGAGCTCGGCAAGGAAGTGGTGATCGAGTTGCAGCGCCTGGGCTGCGAAGTCATCGGCGTGGATCGCTATGCCAATGCACCGGCCATGCAGGTGGCGCATCGCAGTCACGTGATCGACATGCTCGACGGCGCGGCCCTGCGCGCGGTGATCGAGAAGGAGCAGCCGCACTACATCGTCCCGGAGATCGAGGCCATCGCCACTGGCACGCTGGTCGAGCTGGAGGCCGAAGGTTTCAACGTGGTGCCGACCGCGCGCGCCGCGCAACTGACAATGAACCGCGAGGGCATTCGTCGCCTGGCGGCCGAAGAATTGGGGCTGCCGACCTCGCCATATCATTTCTCCGACACCTTCGAAGATTACGCCGCGGCGGTGAATTCTGTCGGCTACCCCTGCGTGGTCAAGCCGATCATGAGTTCTTCCGGCAAGGGCCAGAGCGTGCTCAAGAGCGACGCCGACCTGCAGCGTGCCTGGGATTACGCCCAGGAAGGTGGTCGTGCCGGCAAGGGCCGAGTGATCGTCGAGGGCTTTATCGACTTCGATTACGAAATCACCCTGCTCACCGTGCGCCACGCCGCTGGCACCAGCTTCTGCGCGCCGATCGGCCACCGCCAGGAGAACGGCGATTATCAGGAGTCCTGGCAGCCGCAGCCGATGAGCGCCAAGGCCCTGGCCGAGTCCGAGCGAGTCGCCCTGGCCGTGACCGAGGCGCTGGGCGGGCGGGGTCTGTTCGGTGTCGAACTGTTCGTCAAGGGCGATCAGGTGTGGTTCAGCGAGGTCTCGCCGCGCCCGCATGACACCGGTCTGGTGACGTTGATTTCCCAGGAGCTTTCCGAATTCGCCTTGCATGCGCGCGCCATTCTCGGCCTGCCGATCCCAGTGATCCGCCAGATGGGGCCGTCGGCGTCGGCGGTGATTCTGGTGGAGGGCGATTCGCAGCAGGCCAGCTTCGCCAACCTCGGCGCCGCGCTGAGCGAGGAAGATACGGCGCTGCGTCTGTTCGGCAAGCCGGAAGTCAAAGGCCAGCGGCGCATGGGCGTGGCGCTGGCGCGTGACGCCTCCATCGAAACGGCTCGCGCCAAGGCGCTGCGCAGCGCGCAAGCGGTTCGCGTGCAGCTGTGAGCCGGCACGCGCTGTGGTGGCTGGCGACCTTGCCGCTGCTGCCATTAGCGCTGCCCCTGGCCCTGCACACCCGGCGTACGGCGTTGCGCCTGCCGGTTGCGCAGGGCGAACCGAGCGGCATCGCTGCGGCACATTTGCCGGGTGAGCCGTTTCGCCTGCTGCTGATCGGTGAGTCGACCGTGGCCGGCGTCGGCGTCACCCGTTTCGATCAGTCTCTGGCGAGTTGCCTGGCCGCTACCCTGGCCGAACGTCTGGGCCGACCGGTGCGCTGGCGCGCCTGTGGCGAGAACGGCATCACCGTAGCTCAGGCACATGAGCGTCTGCTGCCGCTGGGGCTGGCGGAACCTGCCGATCTGGCGCTGCTGGTATTCGGCGTCAATGACACCACGGGCCTGACTGCGAGCAGGCGCTGGCTGCAGGCGCTTACGGCGATGGCCGATGCGCTGGCAGCTCGGGGTTGTCTCGTGGCGTTCAGCGCGGTGCCGCCGTTACAGCATTTCAGCGCCTTGCCCTGGTTGCTGCGGCAATTGATGGGTTGGCGCGCGCGTTTGCTCGATGGTGAATTGCAGAATCTCGCGCAACGCCTCGGGGCGATGCATTGCGCGCTGGAGCTACCGTTCGAGGCCCACTATCTGGCCGAGGATGGCTATCACCCGTCGGCGCTGGGCTACCGGCAGTGGGCGGCGGGACTTGCCGAACGCCTCACTCCGTTTCTGCAGCGTCCGGTTTGATCTTCTTCACCTGCCACACGCGCACGCTCTTCACCCGGTTTTCCGCGGCCTGGAGGATCTCCAGGCGATAGGGGCCGATCTTCAGGCAGACGCTGCTATCGGGGATGGTTTCCAGCGCCTCGGTGATCAGGCCGTTGAGGGTCTTGGGCCCATCGCTGGGCAGGTGCCAGCCGAGGGTCTTGTTCACTTCGCGAATGTAGGCAGCACCATCGATGACCAGCGTGCCGTCTTCCTGCGGGTGGATGTCGGGGCTGCGCAGGCTGTCCTGATTGCTGAAGTCGCCGACGATCTCTTCGAGGATGTCTTCCAGGGTGACGATACCGATCACGTCGCCGTATTCGTCGACGACGATGCCGATGCGCCGCTTCTGCTTCTGGAAGTTGATCAGCTGGGTCGCCAGCGGCGTATTTTCCGGGATGAAATAGGGTTCGTTGCAGGCCGCTAGCAGCGCGTCCTTGGTCAACTGGTTATGGGTCAGCAGGCGGGCGATCTGGCGCATGTGTACCACGCCCTCGATCTGGTTGATGTCGCCGCGGAACACCGGCAGGCGCGTGTGCGGCGTGCTGCGCAGCTGGCCGACGATGACCTCCAGGTCGTCGTCGAGATCGATGCCGGCCACTTCGTTGCGCGGAATCATGATGTCATCGACCGTGACCCGTTCCAGATCGAGAATGCCCAGCAGCATGTCCTGGCGGTTCTTCGGCAGCTCCGAGCCGGATTCGCGCACCACGCTGCGCAGCTCCTCGGTGGACAGGCTGTCACTGGCGCGCTGCGCCGGATCGACGCCGACCAGGCGCAGCAGGCCGTTGCTGATGACACCGGTCAGCCATACCACCGGGTAGAGCACGCGTTGCAGCAGGCTCAGCACGCGGCTGGCGGGGAAGGCGACCAGTTCCGGGCGCAGTGCAGCCAGGGTCTTGGGCGTGATCTCGCCGAAAATCAGTACGACGATGGTCAGGCCGGCGGTGGCGATGGCGATGCCGGCTTCGCCCCACATATCGACCGCCAGCACAGTGGCGATGGAGGCGGCGAGAATGTTGACCACGTTGTTGCCGACCAGGATGGTGCCGAGCAGGCGGTCCGGGCGGTCGAGCAGGCGGGTGACGCGTTTGGCGCCGCTGTGTCCTTCCTTGGCCAGATGCTTGAGCCGATAGCGGTTGAGGCTGAGCATGCCGGTCTCGGAGCTGGAGAAGAACGCCGAGCAGAGAATCAGAAAAATCAGCAGGCCGAGCAGGTAGGTCGAATGAAGGTCGTTCACGACGTCTGCCTCAGATGTGCAGGATGAATTCGCGCACCAGCTTGCTGCCGAAATAGGCCAGCATCAGCAGGCAGAACCCGGCGAGGGTCCAGCGAATGGCCTTGTGACCGCGCCAGCCGAGCTGGTGGCGACCCCACAGCAGCACTGCGAACACCACCCAGGCGAAACAGGACAGGATGGTTTTGTGCACCAGGTGCTGGGCGAACAGATCATCGATGTACAGCGCGCCGGACAGCAGCGACAGCGACAGCAGCACCCAGCCAGCGAAGAGGAAGCCGAACAGCAGGCTTTCCATGGTCTGCAGCGGGGGGAAGTTGCGGATCAGCCCGGATGGATGCTTGTGCTTGAGCTGATAGTCCTGCAGCAGCAACAGCACCGACTGGAACACGGCGATGGTGAGCATGCCGTAGGCCAGCACCGACAGCAGGATATGGGCGAGGATGCCGGGATGCTCGTCGATCGGGTTGATCGTGCCGCTGGGCATGAACTCGGCGGCCAGCACGGTCAGCGTGCCGAGCGGGAACAGCAACAGCAGCAGGTTTTCCACCGGTATGCGCACGCAGGCCAGAAGAATCAGGCCGATGACCGCGCAGGCGATCAGGCTGGCTGCATTGAAGAAGTCCAGGTTGAGGCCGTGTACGTCGTACAGCTGGAAAAACAGGCTGACGACATGCAGGCACAAGGCGAGCACACCAAGCGACGCCAGCAGGCGTTTGTCGGGAATGCTGCGCTGCGTCAGGCGCAGACCTTGGTAAGCAGCGGCGCCGGCATAAAGGAGGGCGGCGGCGAGGCTGGGCAACAGAGGGTGCATAAATCCGTGTAAGGCGAGCCCGAAAGGCGCTGAGTGTGGCACAGAAGGGCGTCGACACGAAAGACTGCCGGCGGTGTCGGCGGCTCGGCGACTCCGCTATAATCCGCCGCCTGTCGTACACCCGGCGCGCCGGGTCGCACCTATCAAAGGAACGCGCATGTTCGAAAATCTTACCGATCGCCTGTCCCAGACGCTGCGTAACGTCACGGGCAAGGCCAAGCTGACCGAAGACAACATCAAGGATACGCTGCGCGAAGTGCGCATGGCCCTGCTCGAGGCCGACGTGGCCCTGCCGGTGGTCAAGGACTTCGTCGGCAAGGTCAAGGAGCGTGCCGTCGGCACCGAGGTGTCCAAGAGCCTGACTCCGGGTCAGGCATTCGTGAAGATCGTCCGCGCCGAGCTGGAAGAACTCATGGGCGCGGCCAACGAGGACCTGGCGCTCAACGCCGCGCCGCCTGCCGTGGTGCTGATGGCCGGCCTGCAGGGCGCGGGCAAGACCACCACCGCCGGCAAGCTGGCCAAGTTCCTCAAGGAACGCAAGAAGAAGTCGGTGCTGCTGGTGTCCGCCGACGTCTACCGCCCGGCGGCGATCAAGCAGCTGGAAACGCTGGCGGGCGACCTCGGCGTCACCTTCTTCCCCTCCGATGCCAGTCAGAAGCCGGTGGACATCGCCAATGCGGCGATCCGCGAAGCCAAGCTGAAGTTCATCGACGTGGTCATTCTCGATACGGCCGGCCGTCTGGCCGTGGACGCCGAGATGATGGCCGAGATCCAGGCGCTGCACGCCGCCGTCAAGCCGGTCGAAACTCTGTTCGTGGTCGATGCCATGACTGGTCAGGACGCCGCCAACACGGCCAAGGCGTTCAGCGATGCGCTGCCGCTGACCGGTGTGGTGCTGACCAAGGTCGACGGTGATGCTCGCGGCGGTGCCGCGCTGTCGGTGCGCCACATCACCGGCAAGCCGATCAAGTTCATCGGTATGGGCGAGAAGAGCGACGCGCTCGAGCCGTTCCACCCGGATCGTATCGCCTCGCGCATCCTTGGCATGGGCGACGTGCTCAGCCTGATCGAACAGGCCGAACAGACCCTCGATCGCGAGAAGGCCGAGAAACTCACCAAGAAGCTGAAGAAGGGCAAGGGCTTCGACCTCGAAGACTTCCGCGACCAGCTGCAACAGATGAAGAACATGGGTGGCCTTGGCGGCCTGATGGACAAACTGCCGTCCATCGGTGGCGTCAACCTGTCGCAGATGGGCAGTGCCCAAGGCGCGGCCGAGAAGCAGTTCAAGCAGATGGAGGCGATCATCAACTCGATGACGCCCGCCGAGCGCCGCGACCCGGACATCATCAGCGGCTCGCGCAAGCGCCGCATCGCCCTGGGCTCCGGTACTCAGGTGCAGGACATCGGCCGGCTGATCAAACAGCACAAGCAGATGCAGAAGATGATGAAGAAATTCACCGCCAAGGGCGGCATGGCCAAGATGATGCGCGGTATGGGCGGCATGCTTCCCGGTGGCGGCGGAATGCCGAAATTCTAGGAAAGCAGCCACAAGCCACGAGCTTCAAGCCGCAAGAAAGAGCTGCAGTCTGAAAAACTGCTTTTACTTGTAGCTTGTGGCTTGAAGCCTACCGCTTTTGCTCATAGAATATGCGGCCTTTCGGGCCTAGGCCCATTTTTGATGTGTGCCTCAAGTTAGCACCGACTACAGGAACGATGTTCTCATGGTAACTATTCGTCTCGCTCGCGGCGGCTCCAAAAAGCGCCCCTTCTACCACCTGACCGTGACCAACAGCCGCAATGCGCGCGACGGTCGCTTCGTAGAGCGTATCGGTTTCTTCAATCCGATCGCCTCGGGTGCTGAAGTCAAGCTGTCCGTAAACCAAGAGCGCGCTACCTACTGGCTGAGCCAGGGTGCACAGCCGTCTGAGCGCGTTGCTCAGCTGCTCAAGGAAGCTGCCAAGGCTGCTGCCTAAGCATCTTCTATGAGTACGACGCCGGCCGTCGCCGAGGATCTGATCGTTCTCGGCAAGATTGTTTCGGTGCACGGCGTCAAGGGTGAAGTGAAGGTGTACTCCTTTACCGATCCCATCGATAACGTGCTCGATTACCGCCACTGGACGCTCAAGCGTGACGGTGAGGTAAAGAAAGTGGAATTGGCCAGCGGCCGCCTGCAAGGCAAGGTGCTGGTAGCCAAGTTGAAGGGTCTGGATGATCGCGAAATTGCGCGTACCTACGCCGGTTTCGAGATCTGCGTGCCGCGTAGCGAGCTGCCGGACCTTGATGATGGCGAGTTCTACTGGTACCAGTTGCAGGGCTTGAAGGTCATCGATCAGGCGGGGCAGTTGCTCGGCATGGTCGACCATCTGTTCGAGACCGGTGCCAACGATGTGATGGTGGTCAAGGCTTGCGCAGGCAGCCTGGATGATCGCGAGCGTCTGCTGCCCTACACGGACCAGTGCGTGCTTTCGATCGATCTGGCCGCTGGCGAGATGCGGGTCGACTGGGATGCGGATTTCTAAGGCTCATGCGCGTAGAAGTTATCACCCTGTTCCCGGAAATGTTCGCCGCCATCGGCGAGTACGGCATCACCAGTCGTGCGGTCAGGCAGGAGCTGCTCAAGCTCAACTGCTGGAACCCGCGGGACTACACGACGGATCGCCACCATACGGTGGATGACCGCCCCTTCGGCGGTGGTCCGGGGATGGTGATGAAGATCAAGCCTCTCGAGGACGCTTTGGCTAATGCCAGGCAGGCCGCGGGGGAGACGGCGAAGGTGATCTACCTGTCGCCGCAGGGGCGTAGTCTGAATCAGGCTGCGGTCCGCGAGCTGGCGCAGGAGGATGCATTGATCCTGATCGCCGGTCGTTATGAAGGCATCGACGAGCGTTTCATCGAGACGCATGTCGATGAGGAATGGTCGATTGGCGACTACGTCCTGTCCGGCGGTGAGCTGCCGGCCATGGTGCTGATCGATGCGGTGACGCGCCTTTTGCCTGGTGCATTGGGTCATGCCGATTCGGCCGAGGAGGACTCCTTTACGGATGGCCTGCTCGACTGCCCGCACTACACCCGCCCGGAGGTGTATGCGGATAAACGTGTTCCCGAAGTGTTGCTTAGTGGCAACCACGAACACATCCGGCGCTGGCGTTTGCAGCAGTCCCTTGGTCGGACCTGGGAACGCCGCGCTGATCTTCTGGATAGCCGCTCGCTTTCTGGAGAAGAGAAGAAGCTGCTGGAGGAATACATCCGCCAGCGGGACGATAGTTAACGTATCGATGGCAGGCCGGGAGGCTTGTCTTAGGAGCGAAGCATGACCAACAAGATTATCCAGATGCTCGAAGCCGAGCAGATGAACAAAGAAATCCCGACTTTCGCACCGGGCGACACCGTTGTCGTGCAAGTGAAAGTGAAGGAAGGCGACCGTCAGCGTCTGCAGGCTTTCGAAGGCGTCGTGATCGCCAAGCGTAACCGCGGTCTGAACAGCGCTTTCACCGTGCGCAAGATCTCCAGCGGTGTTGGCGTCGAGCGTACCTTCCAGACCTACTCGCCGCTGGTCGACAGCCTGAGCGTCAAGCGTCGCGGTGACGTACGCAAAGCCAAGCTGTACTACCTGCGCGACCTGTCCGGCAAAGCCGCGCGCATCAAGGAAAAGCTGTCCTAAGTTCGGACGCTTCTCTGGAAAAGCAGCCTACGGGCTGCTTTTTTCGTTTCTGGCGTCCAGTAATCATGAGTAGTAGTGGCATGACTCCAAGAGAGCAAGAAATCCAGCGGCGCATCGCGCTATCGGAAACCCGCGTGACCAAGGCGGTGTTTCCGCCGACTACCAATCACCACAACACCCTGTTCGGCGGCACCGCGCTGGCCTGGATGGACGAAGTGTCGTTCATCGCCGCCACGCGCTTCTGTCGCCTGCCGCTGGTGACGGTGTCCAGCGATCGGATCGACTTCAAGCATGCGATACCGGCCGGCTCGATCGTCGAGCTGATCGGGCGGGTGATCAAGGTCGGCAATACCAGCCTCAAGGTGGAGGTCGAGGTATTCGTCGAGGGGCTGTATCAGGAAGGACGTGAGCGGGCGATCAGCGGTAGCTTCAGTTTCGTCGCTGTCGATGAGCAGCAAAAGCCCGTGCCGGTCTTGCCAGGCTTCGTTAGCTAGTCAGCTGCCTGCCTGATTGTCAGGCTGGTCTGCTGGTGCGTCGGGTGCAGGCTGTGGAACACTTGCCTGCCCTGTAATTGAAGGTCACTCGATGCCTGCGCTGACTCACCCTCTAATCGAGCGCTTCCTTGAGGCGCTGTGGCTGGAAAAGGGGCTCTCGGCCCACACTCAGGCTGCCTACCGCAGCGATCTGGAACACTTCAATGCCTGGCTCGATGCGCGCGGCCTGGCGCTGCAGCACATTGGTCGCGATGCCATTCTCGATCACCTGGCCTGGCGTCTCGAGCAGGGCTATCAGGCGCGCTCCACGGCGCGCTTTCTCTCCGGGGTGCGCGGTTTCTACCGTTTCCTGCTGCGTGAAACGCTGATCAGTGAAGACCCAACCTTGCAGGTCGAGCTGCCGCAGATCGGTCGCCCTTTGCCCAAGTCGTTGTCCGAAGCGGATGTCGAGGCGCTGCTGCAGGCGCCGGATCTGGATGACCCCATTGGCCTGCGTGATCGCGCCATGCTCGAAGTTCTGTATGCCTGCGGCTTGCGCGTCAGCGAGCTGGTGAGCCTGACGCTGGAGCAGGTCAATCTGCGCCAGGGCGTGTTGCGGGTGTTCGGCAAGGGCAGCAAGGAGCGTCTGGTGCCGCTGGGCGAGGAGGCCATCGCCTGGATCGAGCGTTACATGCGCGAGGCGCGCCCGCTGTTGCTCGGCGGCAAGCCCAGTGATGTGCTGTTCCCCAGTCTGCGTGGCGAGCAGATGACCCGGCAGACCTTCTGGCATCGCATCAAGCACCAGGCGCAGGTCGCCGGTATCAGCAAGGCGCTGTCGCCGCATACCTTGCGTCATGCCTTCGCCACGCATCTGCTCAATCACGGCGCCGACCTGCGCGTGGTGCAGATGCTGCTGGGTCACAGCGACCTGTCCACTACGCAGATCTACACGCATATCGCGCGTGCCCGCCTGCAGGAGCTGCATGCGCAACACCACCCGCGTGGCTGACTGGCCATAAACGAAACCCCGTCACCGTTGCCGGTGGCGGGGTTTCGCTGCGCTTGGCGAGCGGCTCGGGGCGATCAGCTCTGCAGTGTGCAGGCGCTGGAAAGCTGCTCGTAGCTGAGGGTTTCCACCTCACCCGTACTGTTGCGGTAGGTCATCTGCGCCGTGACCACTTCGCACTGGGCGCTATTGGGCACGTCGATGGAAATCACCTTGGCGATATCCAGGTTCTGGCCGTAGTGGTAGGGCGTGGCCTCGGCGCTGTGGGCGAGGGTGGTGAGCGACGCGCTGAGAGCGATGGCGGTCAGAGCGTTGGCGAACAGGGTGCGGGTTTTCATGGTGATTCTCCTCTTGAGCCGCGCTCGGGCTATGGCCGCGAGCGCTGACTGCTATCTGTCAGACGATGGTCAAAGTGACGTCGATGTTGCCGCGGGTGGCGTTGGAGTACGGGCAGACGATGTGCGCGCGATCCACCAGGGTTTGCGCGGCGTCGCGCTCCAGGCCGGGCAGGCTGATGCGCAGTTCCACTTCGATGCCGAAGCCGGTGGGGATGGCGCCGATGCCGACGGTGCCTTCGATGAAGGTGTCAGCCGGGATGCTCAGCTTGTCGCGGGCGGCGACGAATTTCAGGGCGCCGAGAAAGCAGGCGGAGTAACCGGCGGCGAACAGTTGTTCCGGGTTGGTGCCGTTACCGCCGGCGCCACCGAGTTCTTTCGGGGTGGTCAGGGCGATGTCGAGGATGCCGTCGGAGGAGACGGCGCGGCCTTCACGGCCACCAAAGGCTTCAGCGGTTGCACGGTAGAGAACGTTTTCGATAGTCATGGCGGTGATCCTTTTAGGTAATGTGGTGATGGAGTGGTTCGCTAATGTCTTGCGCGCTAACCGTTTCCATAGGGCGAACTGTAGTGTGCAAAACATTAGTTCGCAAGATAAATATACGGATCTTTTTGCTATATGCCTTAAGGTTATTGGAATAAGGCTTGGAAGGCCGCGTCCCGGTTGTGGGTGTGGCCGTTGGTGCTGGCGAGGCTTATGCGTCGTCTGCTACCTGATCGGCTGTCTGGCGCGCCATCTGTGGTAGGCTGTAGCGATTTTCACCGGTCCGTCGTTCGACAGGAGTGTTCATGTCCCTGACCCGTATTTCCATTGCTCTGGCGCTCATGCTGGGCAGTAGCGTCACGCTGGCTGCCGACCCCGATCAGGTCATTCGTCAGTCACTGAAGTCGCTCGACGCCAGCCTGCCGATCGAGGCCATTGCCGAGAGTCCGATGACCGGCATTTATCAGGTGCAACTGGAAGGTGGTCGCCAGCTCTATACCAGCGCCGACGGGCAGTTCCTGCTGCAGGGCTATCTGTTCCAGGTCAAGGACGGCAAGGCCGTCAACCTGACCGAAATCGAAGAAAGCCGCGCCGTGGCCAAGCAGATCAACGCCATTCCAGCCAAGGAAATGGTGGTGTTCGCGCCCAAGGCGCCGAAGACCCATATCACGGTCTTCACCGATACCGACTGCGGCTATTGTCAGAAGCTGCACAGCGAAGTGCCTGAACTCAACCGCCTGGGCGTCGAAGTGCGTTATGTTGCCTTCCCGCGGCAGGGGCTGAACAGCCCGGCGGCCAAGGAGCTGGTCAGCGTCTGGTGCGCCAAGGACCAGCAGGACGCGATGAATCGCGCCAAGACTCGCAAGGGTGTAGCCGATGCGACCTGCGACAACCCGGTGGCCAAGCAGTATCAGTTGGGTCAGATGATCGGGGTCAACGGCACCCCAGCCATCGTCCTGGCCAACGGCAAGATGATTCCGGGCTATCAGCCGGCACCGCAGCTAGCCAGAATCGCTTTGGAATCGAACGACTGAGTCGTGGATTGACTAACAAACAGCCGCTTCGTAAGGTGCGGCTCTTTATCTGCGGCCGGGGCATGCTCCGGCCGTTTCGTGCAGTGCTGATGGGGAATTGAGTGTGAAGCCGGTCAAAGTGGGCATCTGTGGGTTGGGCACCGTCGGTGGCGGTACTTTGAATGTACTCAAGCGCAATGCCGAGGAGATTACTCGGCGCGCCGGTCGCGGCATCGAGATTGCCCAGATCGCCATTCGCTCGCCCAAGCCGCAGTACGACACCACCGGCATTGCCATGACTAGCGATGTGTTCGAGCTGGTCAACAACCCCGAGATCGACATCGTCATCGAGCTGATCGGCGGTTACACCCTGGCCAAGGAGCTGGTGCTCAAGGCCATCGACAATGGCAAGCACGTGGTTACCGCCAACAAGGCGCTGATCGCCGTGCACGGTAACGAGATCTTCGCCAAGGCGCGTGAGAAGGGCGTCATCGTCGCCTTCGAGGCCGCCGTGGCCGGTGGTATCCCGGTGATCAAGGCGATCCGTGAAGGCCTGTCGGCCAACCGCATCAACTGGTTGGCCGGCATCATCAACGGTACCGGCAACTTCATTCTCACCGAAATGCGCGAGAAGGGCCGTGCCTTCGAAGACGTGCTCAAGGAAGCGCAGGCGCTGGGTTATGCCGAAGCCGATCCTACCTTCGACGTCGAAGGTATCGATGCCGCGCACAAGCTGACCATCCTGGCCTCCATCGCCTTCGGCATTCCGTTGCAGTTCGACAAGGCCTACACCGAGGGCATCACCAAGCTGACCACGGCTGACGTGAACTACGCCGAGGCGCTGGGCTATCGCATCAAGCACCTGGGTGTCGCGCGTCGTACCGACGCCGGCATCGAGCTGCGCGTGCACCCGACGCTGATTCCGGCGGACCGTCTGATCGCCAACGTCAACGGCGTGATGAACGCGGTAATGGTCAATGGCGATGCGGTTGGCAGCACGCTGTATTACGGTGCCGGTGCCGGCATGGAGCCGACCGCATCTGCGGTGGTGGCCGACCTGGTGGACGTGGTGCGTGCGCTGACCACCGACCCGACCAATCGCGTGCCGCACCTGGCCTTCCAGCCGGACTCGCTGTCCGATCACCCGATCCTGCCCATCGAAGCGTGCGAGAGCGCTTACTACCTGCGCATCCAGGCCAAGGATCATCCCGGCGTGCTGGCGCAGGTCGCGAGCATCCTTTCCGAGCGCGGCATCAACATCGAGTCGATCATGCAGAAGGAAGCCGAGGAGCAGGACGGCCTGGTGCCGATGATCCTCGTGACCCATCGCGTGGTCGAGGCGCGTATCATCGAGGCCATCTCCGCCATGGAAGCGCTGGATGGCGTGACCTCGCCGGTCATGCGTCTGCGCGTCGAACAGCTCAATTAATCCCGTGTCCACCCGCAGGCGCAGGTCTGCGGGTGCAGTCGAACGAAGGTTTATCCCATGCGCTATATCAGTACCCGCGGCCAGGCGCCGGCCCTGAATTTCGAAGATGTGCTGCTGGCTGGCCTGGCCAGTGATGGTGGCCTCTACGTGCCGGAGAATCTGCCGCGCTTCACCGTCGAGGAAATCGCTTCCTGGGCCGGGTTGCCCTATCACGAGCTGGCCTTCCGGGTGATGCGCCCGTTCGTCGCCGGCTCCATCGCCGATGCCGATTTCAAGAAGATCCTCGAAGAAACCTACGGCGTGTTCGAGCACAACGCGGTCGCGCCGCTGCGCCAGCTTAATGGCAACGAGTGGGTACTGGAGCTGTTCCACGGCCCGACCCTGGCGTTCAAGGACTTCGCCCTGCAACTGCTCGGGCGCCTGCTCGACCATGTGCTGGCCAAGCGCGGCGAGCGCGTGGTGATCATGGGTGCCACCTCCGGTGATACCGGCTCGGCGGCCATCGAGGGTTGCAAGGCCTGCGACAACGTCGACATCTTCATCATGCACCCGCACAACCGTGTGTCCGAAGTGCAGCGCCGGCAGATGACCACCATTCTTGGTGAGAACATCCACAACATCGCCATCGAAGGCAACTTCGACGACTGCCAGGAGATGGTCAAGGCCAGCTTCGCCGATCAGGGCTTCCTCAAGGGCACCCGTCTGGTGGCGGTCAACTCGATCAACTGGGCGCGGATCATGGCCCAGATCGTCTACTACTTCCACGCCGCGCTGCAGCTCGGCGGGCCGGCGCGCTCGGTAGCTTTCTCGGTGCCGACCGGCAACTTCGGCGACATCTTCGCCGGCTACCTGGCGCGCAACATGGGCCTGCCGGTCAGCCAGCTGATCGTCGCCACCAACCGCAACGACATCCTGCACCGCTTCATGAGCGGCAATCAGTACGTCAAGGAAACCCTGCACCCGACCCTGTCGCCGTCGATGGATATCATGGTTTCGTCCAACTTCGAGCGCCTGCTGTTCGATCTGCACGGCCGCAACGGCGCTGCCATCGCCAGCCTGATGGATAGCTTCAAGCAGGGCGGCGGTTTCAGCGTCGAGGAAGATCGCTGGACCGATGCGCGCAAGCTGTTCGATTCGCTGGCGGTAAACGACGAGCAGACCTGCGAGACCATCACCGAGGTGTACAAGGAGTGCGGCGAGCTGCTCGACCCGCACACCGCTATCGGTGTGCGCGCCGCGCGTGAGTGTCGCCGCAGTCTGGCCACGCCAATGGTGGTGCTGGGTACGGCGCACCCGGTCAAGTTTCCCGAGGCCGTGGAGAAGGCGGGTATCGATGCGGTTCCGGCGTTGCCGGCGCATCTGACCGACCTGTTCCAGCGTGAAGAGCGTTGCACGGTGCTGGCCAATGACCTGAAGACCGTGCAGCAGTTCGTTGCCGCTCACGGCAATCGCGGCAAACCGCTCTGAGGCTGTCGCTTCGATAAAGCCGGCGCCTCGTGGCGCCGGTTTTGTTTACAGAGCGAAGATCAGGCCGGCGAGCGCCATCAGGATGATCAGCGTCACCCAGATCAGCGCGTTGAGGCGGCTGGCGCGGACCACGCCAGCGCCACGAAGGTGCACCGGCGGATCGTTCTCCAGGTATTGATCGATACGGCGTTCGGCCTCTTGCTGGTCGTTTGCCAGGTACTCACTCAGCAGGTCGATGGCGGCCTGGCGTTGGCCGGCATGCACGAGCTGGCGTACCGCGGGTGGAAGTTCGTTCATGGCGCTGCCTGTCTCTCGGGTTGACGGGTTCAGGGTCGCAACTGCGACCCGGTTCGCGCTTTTCTCCGTGCGCAACGGAAGCGTCTGCGGTTTAATTCGACACCTCGCGAATGGAAGCGTTTTGCCCGAATCATGGATGAGCCTGGTGCCTACCTTCTCTTCTCTCCCATTTATCTTTCCGTTCTTCGGCATTCGTACCGAGGATGATCTGCGCGCGTCGATCTGACGAACGGCATCACATTTATTACATGTAATTGCTTTACGGTTTACATGTAAGGGGCTAGGCTGCGTCTCATGGATAGCAAATCATCAGCCCATTACCAGCGTCTTTATCGTCAGCGCCTGCGCGAGCAGGGCTTGGTGAAGAAGGAAGTCTGGATCTTGCCCGAGCATGCGCCGCTGCTGGTAGCGTTCGAGCGCAAACTGCGCCAGCCACAGTCACTGCTGGCTTCGATGGAGAATGAGGAGGGTATGAACATGCCTCAAGTTTGGACCGCCCAGGCGCTGCACGAAGCCCTGGCGGCAACGGAACTGTTCCAAAGCGGCCAGGCCGGCATCGAGCTGATTCAGGGCGCCGACGCCAGCCTGCACATCACCATGCGCGAATACGGCGACCTGCCGCTGTTCATCGCCGTGTACGGCGAGCAGATCATCGTCGAGGCACTGCTCTGGCCGGCCAGCGACGTACGTGATGCCGCCGCCTTCAACGAAGAAGTGCTGCGTACCCACAAGCTGTTCCCGCTGTCGTCCATCGGCCTGGAGAAGATGGTCGACGGGCGCGACTGCTACACCATGTTCGGTGCGCTGAGTTCCTACTCGAGCCTGTCCGACGTGGTGTTCGAGATCGAGCTGCTGGCGGACAACGTGATCAAGGCCACCGAAGCCTATGAAGGCTTCCTCAAGACCGGCGCCTGAGAGGAGATAGGACGATGAATGTCTGGAGCAAACTGCTGACGGCGCTGCGTGGCGGTGCCAATGAAATGGGCGAAGCGGTGGTCGACAGCCAGGCGCTGCGCATCCTCGATCAGGAAATCCGCGACGCCGATGTCGAGTTGCGCAAATCCAAGGAAGCGCTGGCCGAGATTATGGCCAAGCACAAGCTGGCCAGCGACAAGGTGAGCAAGAGCGCGGCCAGCATTGCCGAGTATGAGCAGTACGCGCTCAAGGCGCTGGAAGCGGGCAACGAGACCCTGGCCAAGGAAGTGGCCGAAAAGATCGCCAACCTGGAGATCGAACAGGCCAGCGAGCGCGAGCAGGCCGAAGGGTTCGCTGCCAGCGTGGCGCAACTGCGCAAGGCCGTGACCCAGGCCGAGGGCAATATCAAGCGCCTCAAGCAGCAGGTGGATACGGTCAAGGCCACCGAGAGCGTGCAGAAGGCGCAGATGGCCGTGGCCCAGCGCTACGGCGGTTCGCAGGCCAAGCTGCAGACGGCGGTCGAGTCGCTCGAACGCATCAAGCAGAAGCAGGCCGAGCGCGCGGCGAAGATGGAGGCCTCGGCCGAGCTGGCAGCCACCAGCGCGCCGGACGATTCGCTGGAAGCCAAGCTGCGTGCCGCCGGCATCAAGGCCGACAACGCCAGCGCCGACAGCGTGCTGGCGCGCCTGAAGGACAAGTCCAAGGCTTGAACGATGCGGGGCGTTCGCGCCCCGTTTCCCTACCCCAGGGAAAGGAAAAAATGGAACTCTTCCTGCAGACAGCGCTGTCATTCCCCACCGCCATCTACAGCTTCCTGCTGTGCGTGGCGGTCATCTATTGGCTCGTCGTCGCCGCCGGCCTGCTCGAAGTCGACCTGCTCGACGTCGAAGCCGATTCGGTCATGGAAGGCGGCCAGACCGAAGGCCTTGCCGGCCTGCTCTACAAACTCAAGCTCGACGGCGTGCCGGTGACCCTGGTGCTGACGCTGCTGTTCTTCTTCGGCTGGTTCATCTGCTATTTCATCGAGCTGTGGCTGTTGCGTCATCTGCCGCTGGGCATTCTGCGCTACCCATTGGGGCTGGTGGTCATCGCCGGCGCCTTCGTCGTGGCGGCGCCGCTGTGCGCGGCGATCTGCCGGCCACTACGGCCGCTGTTTCACAAGGTCGAGGCGATCAGCAGCAAGTCGGTGCTGGGGCAAGTGGCGGTGGTGCGCAGCGGCCGTGTCACTGCCCGCCATGGCGAGGCGGTTCTGGAGGACGGCGGCGCCGGGCTGATTCTGCGCGTACGCGCCGATGAGGCGCTGGGTTTCAAGCGTGGCGACCGTGTCGTGCTGCTGGAATACCTGGCCGCCGAACACGCCTACCGCGTCATTACCGAAGAAGAGTTTCGCGGCGTCTAGCCACAATCGCTACGTAACAGACGACTGGCAGGGTAAGGCAGCGCCAAACCTGCCTGCACAATTAGCAAAGGAGTAAAGCTGTAATGGAAAACTTCATTCCCTTCATCGTCGGGGCGGGGCTGGTCGTCCTCTTCGTGATCGCCTTGATCGCTCTGTTCAAGGCCTTCTACATCAAGGTTCCGCAGGGCACCGCGCTGATCGTCAACGACATGAGCTCGACGCCCAAGGTGCACTTCACCGGCTCCCTGGTGTACCCGGTGATCCACCTCAAGGAGTTCATGAAGATCTCCCTGATCACCCTGGAAGTCGACCGCCGCGCCAAGGACGGGCTGATCTGCCGCGACAACATGCGTGCCGACATCACCGTGGCCTTCTACCTGCGCGTCAACGAGACCCAGGAGGACGTGCTCAAGGTGGCCAAGGCCATCGGTGTGGATCGTGCCTCCGATCGTGCTGCGGTCAACGAACTGTTCAACGCCAAGTTCTCCGAAGCCCTGAAAACCGTGGGCAAGCAGTTCGATTTCGTCGAGCTGTTCGAGAATCGTCAGGACTTCCGTGATCGCATCGTCGAAGTGATCGGCAATGACCTGAACGGTTACGTGCTGGAAGACGTGGCCATCGACTACCTGGAGCAGACCTCCAAGGCGTCGCTGGACCCGAGCAACATTCTCGATGCCGAAGGTATCCGCAAGATCACCGAGCTGACTGCCGCGCAGAACGTCATCACCAACGAGCTGGAACGCAACGAAGAGCTGGCGATCAAGAAGAAAAACGTCGAAACCCGCGAGGCGACCCTCTCGCTGGAACGCCAGCAGGCCGATGCCGAAGCGCGCCAGAAGCGTGAGATCGAGACCATCCGCGCCCGTGAGGAAGCGGAAACCCTCAAGGTGCGCGAGGAAGAGCGCCTGAAGGCCGAGCAGGCCCGCATCCAGACCCAGCAGGAGCTGGACATCCGCGCCGAAAACCACCAGCGCGAAGTGGAAGTGGCTCAGCAGAATCGCCAGCGTGCCGTGGTCATCGAGGTGGAAAAGGTCACCCGTGCCAAGGACCTGGAGGTGGTATCCCGCGAGCGTGAGGTCGAGCTGCAGCGCATCGAGAAGGAAAAGGCGCTGGAAGAAGAGCGCAAGAACATCGCCGCCGTGGTGCGCGAGCGCGTGGCGGTCGAGAAGACCGTGGCCCAGGAAGAAGAGCGCATCAAGGAAGTGCGTGAAGTCTCCGAGGCCGAGCGCCTCAAGCAGGTCACCGTTCTCAATGCCCAGGCCGAAGCCGAGCAGGAGCTGGTGCGCCAGGTCAAGCAGGCCGAAGCCGACGAAACCCGCTCCAAGCACAAGGCCGTGGAGATCAACACCCTGGCCCAGGCCGAGCTGGAAGCAGCCGCCAAGAGCGCCGAAGCCAAGAAGAAACTGGCCGAAGGTATCGAAGCCGAGCGCGCCGCACCTGGCCTGGCCGATGCGCGTGTGCGTGAAGTCACCGCTGCAGCGAAAGAGAAGGAAGGTCTGGCCGAGGCTCGCGTACAGGCCGAGCGCCTGATCGCCGAAGCCAAGGGCGAGCAGGAAAAAGGTCTGGCGCTGGCGCGTGTCACCGAAGCGCAGGCTGCCGCCAAGGAAAAAGACGGCTTGGCCGACGCCAAGGTGCTGGAAGAGAAGCTGGGCGCCCAGGCGCGCGGCGAAGAGCAACTCGGCACCGCCAAGGCCAAGGCCACCCAGGACCTGGGTATGGCCGAGGCGCAGGTGCTGCTGGAGCGTCTGAACGCCGAGGCGGAAGGCCTGGGCAAGAAGTTCGGCGCGCTGGATGCGCTCAGCGACAACGCCCGTGCCCACGAAGAGTTCCGCATGCAGCTGGAGAAGAGCTTCGAGGAGGCCATGGCTGCCATCGCCGCGAATAAGGACATCGCCAAGGACCAGGCCGAAGTGCTGGCCACCGCGCTGGGCAAGGCGAAGATCGAGATCGTCGGCGGCGAGGGCGACTTCTTCAACTCCTTCGCCAAGTCGCTGTCGGTGGGCAAGGCCATCGAAGGCGTGGTCGGCAAGAGCCCGGTGGTGCAGGACGTGCTCTCGCGTCTGCTGGCCGGCAAATCCGGCGTTGTGCCGGCGGCGAGTCCGGCCAGCAATGGCAAAGACGCCGCTGAACTCCAATAAAAAAACGTGCCGGGCCTGATCCGGGCTCGGCCTTCACAAGCAAGGGAGCATCAACGATGAAACATCTCGGAACCGTATTGCCAGTGCTGCTGGGCGCACTGTTGTTGCAAGGTTGTGCAGGCACCGCGCTGAGCACCGAAGGGCAAAGCGTGCGCATCATCTCCGCCGACGAGGCGAAGAAGTGCAAGTTCGTCGACTCGATCAGCACCAACAACCAGCACACTCTGGTGGGTGAGCCTGAGGAAGACGCGCGTAACCAGGCCCGTAACCGTGTTGCCAGCCTCGGTGGCAACGCACTGCTGATCAAAGGCACCAACAACCAGATTGCGCCGTCGGGTGTGGGCTCGATCTTCACGGTGAATGGTGAAGCCTACACGTGCCGATAAACCCGGCCCGGTAGTCAGGGCGCCGCGCTGATCCTCAGTGCGGCGCCAGGGGGCAAAGGGGCGCGAGTGCGCCTGATGCCCGCGAAGTACAGTATGCCCGGCGCTTTAATCCGGGCTGTTTTGATCGATACCCCTGTCCGCGGCAGCCCGTGGACAGCCACAACCGCCTCTTCAATGCACAAGGAACCTTGCATGTCAGAACCAAGAGATTATCTGGAGATGTCTTTCCGTTCGATCCAGTGTTTCAGCAATGACGGCCGCCTGGACGTGCAGGAGCTGGGGGAGCTGTTGACCATTGCCGAGCGCGATGGGGTGATTGACGACAACGAGATTCGCGTACTGAAGAAAATCATCGCCCACCTCAAGCCCGAGGAAATCGACCCGGCGATGCGCGACAAGATCGCCGAAGTCGCGAAGAAGATCGGCGCCTAAGCGCGCCTCACCGTTTCTCGCCAGGGGGCTCGCTCTCTGGCTTCGCCCCGGATACCAGGGGCCGCATGCTTGCAGACACCGCAGATTCAGGAAGACCACGATGTCGGATGCTCCAGCCGTAGCCCAACCACAGGATGTATTGGACAAAGCCGTCGCTGAAGGCGGCGCCTATGAGGTGCTGCACAAGCGCCTGCAGGAGCAGGGGCAGCGCCTGCGCGGGCTGACCGAAGCGCTCAATGGCCAGCGTCTGGCCGAGTTTGGCAGCAGCCATATGGAAGCCATCGGTCGGGTACGCATCCGCACCGAGAACAACTGCATCGCCCGCGATATCGTCCAGGTCGGTGAGTGCCTGCTGTTCGGCTACAACGTGTTCATCGGCCTGAAGAAGGAAACCAGCGTCGCTGACGTGTTCTCTCTCTACCGCCTGGTCGAGGGTGGCGAAGGCTTTGAGGCCGAGTCGTTGCCACTGGACGGTAGCTTCCTGGCCCAGGCCAGTTTCGTCGCCGACTTCAACGAGCTGTACACCTACTACAAGAACACCCGCCTGCTGCAGCTGGCCATCCGCGACGGCAAGCTGCTGGCGAGTTTCCAGATCGGCGAGCGGATCAGCGACATCCGCGTGTTCCGCTGGTCGATCTCCACGGACGGCAAAGACGTCCGCTATATCGACAACCGCGGCGAGCGCGATATCGCGCTGCCGGCGCCGTTCGACTTCGAGTGGCAGAAGACCTCGCGTGAAATGGTGGTCAGCGGCCGTCATCCGCACATGAACATCCTCGACACCGTATTCGTCGAGACCATCGGCGGCGACCTCACCATCAAGGTCGAGAACAACACCCAGGACGGCCTGGGCATCTACCGCGAAGCGGTGGTGGACAAGACCCAGTCGCTGGATGATGCGCAGATCGAATACGCCCGCCTGGGCAGCCTGATCCTGCTGAAGATCCTGCCGTACCGCGAGGAGCAGTGGCGCTACCTGGTGTTCAACAGCCTGACCAACCAGGTCGAACGTATCGACGCCATCGGCCTGGCCTGCGTGCAGTTGCCGGAAGACCACGGCATCATCTTCCCCGGCGGCTATTACCTGCAGAGCGGCGAATACAAGACCTTCGAACAGCCCATGGGCGGCATGCGCTTCAAGCGCTCGGTGCGCTCGCCCAACGGCGAGGACGTGCAGTACATCTTCTACCACCCGGAAGAAGGCCGCTCGGCGCTGTTCACCTACAACATGATCAACCGCCAACTGCATAACCCGATCTTCGGTCACGGTTACGCGCGCCTGGAAGACGGGCGCATGGTGATCTTCTCCGCCGAGGGCAGCGAGCCGACCCGCATCCACCCGATGCAGATCTGGCAGACGCCGTTCGAGAGCGACGATTACGCCGCCCGCCAGCCGGCGCGCAGCGGTTTCTTCGGGCGTATCGGCAATGCCGAGCTGGTGCGTGGCGTGTCCGACCTGCTCAATCTCAGCCGCGAGATCGACAGCCGCGAAGTGTCGGTGGCGCGCTACACCCAGCTGTGCCAGAACACCCGTCGCCTGTTCGACGTTTATCACTGGCTCGGCGATGCCCAGTGCGCCGAGCTGGCGCCGCTGTTGCGTGAAATCGGCGCCACCGGCGAGCTGGTGCTCGACGAATTCGAGAAAGTCGAGAGCATTCGCCAGCAGTCGGCCCGCGCCATGGCCGAGGCCGAGACGCAGCAGAAGAGCCTGCTCTCCGGCCTGCTGGTCGACAGCTTTGACGAGGTGCAGCACTTCGTCGAGGCGCTGGGCGCCATCACCGCGCAGCGCGGCCAGTTGCTGACCATCCGCGATTACCGCTACATCGACGTGGCGCGCATCGACGCCATGGAAGCCGAACTGCTCGAAGCCCAGGAGCGCGTTGCGACGGCCACCTCTGCCTTCCTCGCCAGCGACGCTGCGTTGCAGCCCTATGTGCAGCGCCTGGGTGAACTGGACGGCCTGGCGCAGAAGGCCGAGAGCGTCACCCAGCTGAACGAGCCGCTGGTCGAGATGCAGGAGATGGCCGGCAACCTCGACATGCTGTCGAGCCTGATGGCGTCGCTTAAGATCGACGATGCCACCCAGCGTACCGCCATCGTCGAGTCGATTTCCGAGGTCTACGCCCACCTCAATCAGGCCAAGGCGCGTGCCGAACAGCGGCGCAAGGGTCTGGGCTCGGCCGAGACGGTGGCGCAGTTCGGCGCCCAGTTCAAACTCTTCAGCCAGGGCATCACCAATGCCCTGGCGCTGGCGCAGGACCCGGAGAAGTGCGACGAGCAGTTGTCGCGCCTGCTGGTGCAGCTCGAAGAGCTGGAAAGCCAGTTCGGCGATCACGAAGAATTCTTGAGCGACATCCTCGGCAAGCGCGAAGAACTGCTGGAGACCTTCGAGTCGCACAAGCAGAGCCTGCTCGACGACCGCCAGCGCCGCGCTCAGGGTGTGCTCGACGCCGCTCAGCGCATCCTCGACAGCCTGGGCCGGCGCACCGCGCGGCTGACCCAGATGGAGGAGCTCAACGCCTTCTTCGCCGCCGATCCGCTTATTCTCAAGCTGCGCGAAATGGCCGAGCGCCTGCGCGAGCTGAAGGACAGCGTCAAGGCCGATGACGTCGAGGCGCGCCTGAAGGCTGCCCGCGACCAGGCCGTGCGTGCCCTGCGTGATAAGAGCGAGTTGTTCGAGGAGGGCGGCAACGTCATCAAGCTCGGCCCGCGTCACCGCTTCAGCGTCAACACGCAGGAACTCGACCTGACCCTGATGCCGCGCGGTGATCAGCTCTATCTGCACCTGACAGGCACCGATTTCCTCGAACCGCTACGCGACGAGAGCCTGGAAGGCCTGCGCGACTTCTGGCAGGTGTCGCTGGAGTCCGAGTCGCCCTCGCTGTACCGCGCCGAATACCTCGCCGGCCTGGTGCTCGACGCCGCGGTGGGCGGCCGTGAAGGCCTGAGCCTGGATCTGCTCAAGACTCACCTGGCGCAGCCGGAAACACTGACCCGGCTGATCCGCGATTTTGCCGCGCCGCGCTACAAGGATGCCTACGAGAAGGGTATCCACGACCACGACGCGGCGCTGATCCTCAGCCAGTTGCTGCCGCTGCGCGAAAGCGCCGGGCTGCTGCGTTACGCGCCGGCGGCGCGGGGCTTTGCTGCGCTGTTCTGGAATCGCTGGGGGCAGGACATCGAGGCCGAGCTGTGGCCGGAGCGGGCGCGCAGCAGCCTGCACCTGCGCCGGTTGTTCGGCAGCGACGGCGGCGTGCAACGTCTGCGCGACGAGATCGACGCGGCCATGCAGCGCTTTCTCGCCCAGCATCCGTTGCCGGTCGACGCCGCACAGCGCCAGGCGGCTGCCGCCTATCTGGTCGAGGAACTGGCAGCCAAGCCGATCGAGTTCAGCTTCAGCAAGTACGCCCGGCAACTGCTCGACACCCTTCAGCAGCGCATGCAGGCCAGCCATGTCTGGGACGACTACCGCGCTGCGCTGGACAACCTGCGTGGCCGCCCGGTGCAGCGCTGGTCGCTGGCGCAGACCTGGTTCGACGGCCTGTGCGCGCAGGATGCCAGCATGGCCGAGCTGGCCGACTACGTGCCCGAGGCGATCGCCGTCAGCCTTCTGGATGAGGAGTTTCCGCGGCGTTTCACCGAGGTCGATCTACGCTTCACCGTCAGCGGCCTGCTTGGCGACCACCCGCGTGTGCAGAACGGCACGCTGCTGTTGGCCATCGACGATTATTTCGCGCGCCTGCAGCAGCACCTCGATCACTTCGTGCCGCAGCTGCAGCGCTACCAGGCGTTGCGCCAGGAGGTCATCAACCGCGAGCGCGACGCGCTGCGCCTGAGCGAATTCAAGCCGCGGCCGTTGTCGTCCTTCGTGCGTAACAAGCTGATCAACGACGTGTACCTGGGTTTCATCGGCGACAACCTGGCCAAGCAGATGGGTACCGCTGGCGAGAACAAGCGCACCGACCTGATGGGCCTGCTGATGCTCATCTCGCCGCCCGGCTACGGCAAGACCACGCTGATGGAATACGTGGCGCACCGCCTGGGCCTGATTTTCATGAAGGTCAACGGCCCGGCGCTGGGTCACGAGGTGCGCTCCATCGACCCGGCCCAGGCGCCGGACGCCACCTCGCGCCAGGAGCTGGAGAAGCTAAACCTGGCGCTGGAAATGGGCAACAACGTGATGCTCTATGTCGATGACATTCAGCACACCCACCCCGAGTTCCTGCAGAAGTTCATCTCGCTGTGCGACGGCACGCGGCGCATCGAAGGCGTGTGGAAAGGCAAGACCAAGACCTACGACATGCGCGGCAAGAAATTCTGCGTGGTGATGAGCGGCAACCCGTACACCGAGTCCGGCGACGTGTTCAAGATTCCCGATATGCTCGCCAACCGCGCCGACATCTACAACCTCGGCGACACCCTGGGCGGCATGCAGGAAGCCTTCGCGCTGAGCTATATCGAGAACAGCCTGACCTCCAACCCGGTGCTGGCGCCGCTGGCCACCCGCGACATGGCCGACGTCTACCGCTTCGTGGCCAAGGCCGAGGGCAAGCCGTTCTCGGCCAACGAGCTGAGCCACACCTACAGCGCCGCCGAGATCAACGAGATTTCCTCGACCCTGCAACGCCTGATGCAGGTGCGCGATGTGGTCGGCCGGGTCAACCAGCAGTACATCGTCAGCGCCGCGCAGGCCGACAGCTACCGTACCGAGCCGCCGTTCAAGCTGCAGGGCAGCTACCGCAACATGAACAAGATGGCCGAGAAGATCAGCTCGGTGATGAACGATGCCGAGCTGCTGCAACTGATCGCTGACCACTACCAGGGCGAGTCGCAGCTGCTCACCACCGGCGCCGAGGAAAACCTGCTCAAGCTCGCCGAGCTGCGCGGCAACCAGACGCCCGAGCAGGCCGAGCGCTGGACGCAGATCAAGCGCGACTTCATGCGCAACAAGGCCATGGGCGGCAGCGACAGCGATGTCGGTGGTCGCGTGGTGGCGCAGCTCAACGACCTGGTCGAGAGCGTTCGCGGCCTGGGGGCCGGCGGTAAGCCGGCCAGTGAGGCACCGAGCATTCCCTGGGAGCAGTTGCTGGCCGGGCTGAACAAGCTTGGCGAGCTGCGCCCGCAGGTGGAGGTGGTTGCGCCGCCGCAGCCGGGCACGCAAAAATTGCTCGAAAGCCTGGCCGATAGCCTGGAAAACAGCTTTCTGCCGCTGATCAAGGCGATGGACAAGAAGATCGACATCGATTTGCGCACTCACAACCGCATGCTGGAAATCTCCACCCAACTGCGCGACCTCGGCACGTTGCTCGGCCATGAGCGGCGCAGCGATGCCGCGGACGACGAGGCGCCGTGAGGCGAGGCTGGCTGATCGAGCTTCGCCCGCTGATATTGATCAGCGGTGCGATGCTGCTGGTGCAAGTGGTCAATGGCGCCCTGGGCGGCGCCTTGAATCTCTGGGGCCTGGTGCCCCGGCATATCGAGGCGCTGCCCGGCATCCTCATCGCGCCCTGGCTGCATGGCAGCTGGGCGCATCTGCTCAGCAACCTCAGCGGCCTGCTGGTGCTCGGCAGCTTGGTGCTGCTGCGCTCACGGCGCGATTTCTTCTTCGCCAGCGCCTTCATCATCATCGGCAGCGGCGTTCTGGTCTGGCTGTTCGGCCGCACCGGTCTGCACGTTGGCGCCAGCGGCTGGCTGTTCGGCTTCTGGGGACTATTGCTGGCGCGGGCCTGGTTCGAGCGCAGCCTGCTCGACCTGTTGCTGGCGGCGCTGGTGTTCTTCCTCTACGGCGGCTGGTTCTTCGGCCTGCTGCCGCGTGCCGGCGTTTCCTTCGAATACCACCTGGCGGGGGCTTTTTGCGGTGTGCTGTACGCCGCCCTGAGCCGCCGCCGTAATCAATGACGCAAGGGAATCTGCATGGATTTCAACCGACTCGACCAAACCCTGCGCGACAGCCTCGCCGATCTGCGCCTGAGCAACGAGGAGCGCGATGAGCTGCGTGAGCTGGGCAACGACCTCAGCCCGGATCAGGTGCGCTTCATGCGCAACCGCGCCTTCGCGCTGGTGCGTGAGCTGATCCTGAGCCCCGAGGACGCGCTGCAGGCGCTGAAGTGGCTGGAGCAGGTGATCAAGACCCTGGAAGTGCGCTGTTCGCCGGTGCGTGATCACAGCAGTGCGCATTTCAGCCCCGGCGAGAGTTGCCGCCAGCGCATCCGCGACCTGTGCCGCCAGGCGCGCGTCAGCGTGGACATCTGCGTCTACACCATCTCCGACGATCAGCTCAGCGAGGAGGTGCTCGCCTGTCATCAGCGTGGCATTGCCGTGCGGGTGATCAGCGACAATGAAAAACAGTTCGATGCCGGCAGCGACATCCAATGGCTCAAGGACAAGGGCGTGCCACTGCGTATCGACGCCGGGCCATTCCACATGCACCACAAGTTCGCCTTGTTCGATGGTCGTCTGCTGCTCAACGGCAGCTTCAATTGGACGCGCAGCGCCACCACCAGCAACGAGGAAAACCTGCTGGTGACCGACGACCCGCATCTGGTGGCCGAATACCGGCGCGAGTTCGACAAGCTCTGGGCCCGTTACGCAGGTAACTGATGGACCATCCTCACGCCCGCCAACTGCTCGGCTTCTATCGCAGCTGCTACCTGGCCGACAGCCGCGACCTGGATCTGGACAACCTGAGCAAGCTTCCCGCCAGCCGCTGGGCCTGGCTCGATGGGCGCGAGGAGCTGGCCAGCGGCGGCATACCGCTGTTGCCATTGTCCGCCGAGTTGGGCCGCAGCCTGGCCGAGGCGCAGGCGCTGTATCAACGCGAACTGCAACTGATCTACGGCGTGCTGCCGATCTGCGGTCGCCTGCAACTCGATAGCGGCGCCTCGCAGGTGATCTGCGGGCCGCTGTTCTATTACGAGGCCAGCCTGCAGGCGACGGCCGACGGCCAGAGTCAGCTGCTTGCCATCGATCCGCAGCAGGTGCGAGCTAACTGGCGCTTGCTGCGCCGTGTGTTCGATGAGGGCAGCAATGACAGCCTCGACGGGCTGCCGCTGCCGACCGGCACGCTGGACGCCGCCTCCCTGGGGCAATTGCTGGCCTGGGTAGCGCGCAACACGCAAGTGGGCGAAGTCAGTGAGGCGGCGGGGTTCCCGCAGCTGGCAGATGCCGAGACCTTGGCCAAGGCTCAGCGTCGTCGCAGCCTGTCGCTACAGGCCGGCGCCTTCGTCGCCCTGGTGCCGCGCGGCAGCGGCAGTCGCGGTATCGCCCATGAGCTGCAGCTGCTGCAGGAGGCCGAGCAGCTTTCGCCCGCCTTGTTGCAGCTACTCGGTGAAGTGCCTGCCTTGCAGTCCACGGGCTCCATCAGCGCGCCGCAGCGCCTGCCGGCGCAACTCAGCGCGGCCCAATGCCGGGCGTTGGCCAATGCCGCGCGCTATCCGCTGAGCCAGGTTTCCGGCCCGCCCGGTACCGGCAAGAGCTACAGCCTGGCGGCCCTTGCGCTGGATCGCTACCTGCAGGGCGAGAGCGTGCTGCTGGTCAGCCGCAGCGTACAGGCGGTGCGGGTCATCGCGCACAAGCTGCGCGAGGATTTCGGCCTGCGCGACGGCGTGCTCGAAGGCGATGGCCAGAGCCTGCGCCAGGCCTTGCGCGAACGCTTGCAGCGCATGCTGCAGGGTGAGATTCCGGAGGTCTCCGAGCAGCTCGAGGCGCGTCAGCGCAGCGAGCTGGAGGTGCTGACCCAAGCCGAGCGGCGCCTCTCGACAGACTTCCGCAAGCGCTGCGAACAGGCCGTGCGCTGGAGTCGCCTGCTGTTGCGTGCCGAGCGCGGCAGCCTGGCCTTCTGGCAACGCTGGCTGCAGGTGCCCTGGGTGCGCAAACGGCTTGGCGCCAGCGTGCGCCCCTGGGCCTTACTGGACGAACTGCGTGACAGCCAGCGGCGCCGCCAACTGCTCAGTCGCGAGCACCTCAACAGCCATCGCAGCCTGGCACTCAAGCGCCTGTTGATGACCGACCGTGGGCTGTTCGTGCGCTACAACCAGGCCATCCGCGCGCGTAATTCGCAGCGCCAACTGGCCCTGTTCGAGGATATCGACCCGGCGCGCCTGCTCGCTGCCTTCCCGATCTGGGTGGTGACGCTGGACGAGCTGCACCGGCTGTTGCCGCTGCGCCCGGAACTGTTCGACGTGATGGTGATGGACGAGGCGACCCAGTGCGACATCGCCTCGGCACTGCCGGCTTTCCAGCGCTGCAAGCGCGCGGTGGTGACTGGCGATGCGCGCCAGCTGCGGCACATCTCCTTCCTTTCCCGCGTGCGCGAGACGCAGTTGTTGCAGCGCGCCGGCCTGCAGGCCGAAGAGCGAGAGGCCTGGAGCTACCGAGACAATAGCGTGCTGGACCTGGTCGGCCTGCAACTGGCCAGCCAGGACGCCGTGGTGTTTCTCGACGAACACTTTCGCAGCCGCCCGGCGCTGATCCGCTTCAGCAACGAATTGTTCTACGACCGGCGTCTGCGAGTGATGAAGGAGCGCCCTGGCTTCGATGCCTGCGACAGCCTGCAGCTGCTGCGCATCGAGGGGCGGCGTGGGCGCAATGGTGTCAACGAGGCGGAAGTGGAGCGCGTACTGGCACTGGTCACGGCGCATCTGGCCGAGTACCTAGGCAGCCCGCTCAAACCCAGCATCGGCATGCTGTCACCGTTTCGCGATCAGGTCGAACGCATCCGCGCGCGCATCGGCGAAACCCTGCCGCTGGAGCAATTGCGCGAGTTCCGCCTGCTGGTGGATACACCTTATGGATTCCAGGGCGAGGAGCGCGACCTGATGATCCTCAGCTTCGCCATCGATAGCGAGTCGAGCCAGGCTGCGGCCTATCTGAATCGCGCCGACCTGTTCAACGTCGCCATCACCCGCGCCCGCGAGCGCCAGGTGCTGCTGTTCAGTGGCGACGAGCGTCAGTTGCCGGCCACTCACCTGCTGCGGCGTTATCTGGAGTACCTCGAGAAGCCCGGCGCGGTCTGGCAACCCGGCGCCACCGACGCGGCGCGGCAGACCCTGTGCGAAGCGCTGCAGGCCCGCGGCGTCAGCGTCTGGAACCACTATCCGCTGGCTGGCCAGGTACTGGACCTGTTCTGCCGCCGTGGCGACAAATGCCTTGCCATCGACCTGATCGGCTTTCCGGGGGAGGGCGAGGGCTTCCTCGAGCTGGAGCGCTATCTGGTTCTGACGCGCGCCGGTCTGGAAACCCTGCCGCTGAGCTACGGCCTCTGGCGCGAGGCCCCGCAACAGGTGTTGGAGGCGATACTGGCGCGCCTCTGACGGGTGCTTCAAGCAGCCGCGGGGCGCGGCCAGAAATCATCGCTCGTGAGTCTGTCGAGCAGTCGGTGATTCAGCGCGATGGCCACTTCATCCTCGGTTTCCTGCAGTTTCGTCAGCAGCTTGTCGAGTGCCTGCTCTGCGTCGAACAGGTCCATGTAGCTCAGATGTTCCACTGCATGCTCGAGGTGATCCTGCTCGACCAGCACTTGCAGCCATTCCGATGCAACGTTGTGATCGGTTTGGATGTTGGCACGCAGTGCGAGCGCTTGCTCAAGGCGACCGAGTCGCAGGTAGGCAATGGCCAGACCCTCCTGCAATAGGGCCAGGTCGTACTCATCCAGCGCCTCGTTCAGTTCGACATTTTGCAGCTTGAGATGCACGGCATTCAGTAGGGCGTGCGCGTCGTCCAGGCGCCCCAGGCGCTGTAGCAGCAGAGCGCGTTGCTTGAGGTTGAGCATCTGGTTGTACAGCGGTTGGCGGTCGGTAAGACGCTGCATTTCCTCCAGCGCCCGGCGCAGCTCGTAGCTGTTGCGCTGGCGCTCGGGCTGGCTGAGCTGAATCTCCAGTTGCGCCTCGATCACGAACAGGCGCAGCTGGTCACGTTCCTCGCCGTCAGGCAGGGCTTCGACGCGCTGCTCGGCCTGGTCGAGCAGGCAGGCGGCGACTTCGGCGTGGCTCTGCCGATAGAGCTTCCAGAGTGACAGGCATAGATCGATGCGCAGGGTTTCGTGGCGCGCAAACTGCTCAATATCCTGTTGCACGCCGTCGGCCTTGCCGTGATCGAAACGCCATCTGAGCAGACGTAGAAGCAGCCGCTCTTGCACGCTCTCATCCGCCGCGGTGATGAGCTCTTCGGCCTGCTGCAGGTAGCCGCGCTGCAGCAGCGTATCGAGCAGTAGTTCGTAGGAAGCGCTGCGCCACAGAATATCGAGGCGTTCGATCTGCTCGATGGCCTGCTCGAATAGGCCGGCTTCGATCAGCGCGGCAATGAACGGATTGTCGCGCTCAAGCCTGAGCGTCGCGGCGCTTTCCAGCAGGCGCTGGATATCGCCCAGGCGAGCCAGCTCGCCTGCGCACAGGTCCAGACCCAGCATGTCCTGCGCATCGGCGCTTTGTTTGAGCGTCCAGAACTGTTCCAGACTGCGGCGGGCCCCCTCACGATCGCCCTGTTCGCGTTGCTGGCGAGCGAGATCCAGCCATTGCAGTTCGGAAAGCTGCCCGCTGCCAAGCAGGTCTTCCAGGGTTTCACGGGCCTCGTCCGATTTACCTTGAGCGGCCAGCAGGCTCGCGCGCAATAGCGGTTCCTCTGGCAGTTCCTCGCCGAGCTGCTCAAGCAGGGCGACGGCCTCTCCGGCTCGCCCGGCGTCGACCAGCTCCTGAAGTAGCGTGATCAATGCCTGCTGGCGGTGATGGCTGTCCAGGCGCGAACGCAGCGCCTGTGCCTCATCCCGTCGGTGCAGGTGCCAGAGCGTTGCATAAAGAGGCGCGTTGACGACCTGCCAGGCGTCGCCCTCCAGGCGTGCGGCCAGTTGCAGCGCCAGCTCCGGCGCGAGCATGCGCAGCATGGCGATGCGGTTGACCTGGGCGACCTCGGTCAGCGTCAGTTGCGCAGGGGTTCCGACAATGGCCAGGCGAGGCTCTGGTCCTCCATCTGCTGGCGACGCCAGCACGGCGCCGACGATGATCGCCAATATCGACGCGACTAAAAGAATCGCGAAAACTTCCATGAAACCTCCTTGTGGCACGCTTTCCCTTGGGGCATCCGTCAGAACGGCCCGGCGTAGCGCTTTATACGGATCACCCCTCATGCTGACAACCGCGCGCAGCGCCATTTGCCAAACCGTTCATTCCAGCGTCGGCATCAAGGTAGCGATTCACGGTAGACTTGCGCTCTTTCGACCAGCCAAGAAGCCCGCCATGGCCCTGCCATCGACCACCTACAAGATCGAGCTCAACCTCACCGACATGGATCGCAGCGTCTACGAGAACCTGCGTTTCACCGTCGCGCGCCACCCCTCGGAAACCGAAGAACGCCTGGCCGCGCGGTTGATCGCCTATGCGCTGTTCTATCACGAGCAACTGGCGTTCGGCCGTGGCCTGTCGGATGTCGACGAGCCGGCATTGTGGGAAAAGAGCCTGGACGATCGCGTGTTGCACTGGATCGAGGTCGGCCAGCCGGACAGCGAGCGCATCACCTGGTGCTCGCGGCGTACCGAGAAGTTCAGCCTGGTGGCCTACGGCAACCTGCGGGTGTGGCAGACCAAGTGCCTCGACCCGGTGCGCAGCCTGAAGAATATCAACGTGGTCGCGCTGGGGCAGGAGGCGTTGGCCGACCTCGCGCTGGACCTACCGCGTTCGCTGTCCTGGAGTGTGATGATCAGCGATGGCGAACTGTTCGTCACTGACGAGCGCGGCCAGCACGAGATTCCGCTGGAGTGGCTGGCTGGCGAACGCGGAGCTTGATGAGTAGCGTAGGGTGGACGACGCTCTTTTCGTCCACCACAAGTGCGCAAGGTGGACGGATGAAGCGTCGTCCACCCTACGAATCTGGCCGGCGAGCGTTGAAGCCTAACCCGGATTGCATCCGGGCTACGGTCAGTTCCCTCTCCCCTCGGGGAGAGGGCTAGGGAGAGGGGGATCTCGGCGACTCGGTGTTGCTGGATGAACCCTCTCCCCCAGCCCCTCTCCCATAAATGGGAGAGGGGAGACAAACCCCGTCTCACCTGAAATAGACCCAACATGCGTATCGAAGCCCGTCCCTTACCCACGCAACTGCCTGACCTGGGCAACCTGCCGCCGCTGCTCACCCGTCTCTACGCTGCCCGTGGCGTACAGTCCGCCGAGGAGCTCGACAAGGGCCTGGCGCGGCTGATCCCCTACCCGCAGCTCAAGGGTATCGACGCCGCCGTCGAGCTGCTGGTCGAGGCGCTGGCGCAACGCCAGCGCATCCTGATTGTCGGCGACTTCGATGCCGACGGCGCCACTGCCAGCTCGGTCGGCGTGCTTGGCCTGCGCCTGCTCGGTGCGGCGCATGTGGACTATCTGGTACCGAACCGCTTCGAATACGGCTACGGCCTGACCCCGGAAATCGTCGCCGTGGCGCTGGAGCGTCAGCCCGACCTGCTGCTGACCGTGGACAACGGCATCTCCAGCGTCGATGGCGTGGCCGCGGCCAAGGCGGCGGGGCTCAAGGTGCTGGTCACCGACCATCACCTGCCAGGGCCGGAACTGCCGGCGGCCGACGCTATCGTCAACCCCAACCAGCCGGGTTGCGACTTCCCGAGCAAGGCCATGGCCGGCGTCGGCGTGATGTTCTACGTGCTGCTGGCGTTGCGCGCGCGCCTGCGCGAGACCGGCTGGTTCGCCAGCCGTGCCGAGCCCAATCTGGGCGAACTGCTTGACCTGGTGGCATTGGGTAGCGTGGCCGACGTGGTGCCGCTGGATGCCAACAACCGCATCCTGGTGCACCAGGGCCTGGCGCGCATTCGTGCCGGCCGTGCGCGCCCGGGCCTGCGGGCGATCCTCGAAGTGGCTGGGCGCGACCACCGGCGCATCACTTCCACCGATCTCGGTTTCATCCTCGGCCCGCGACTGAATGCGGCCGGGCGTCTGGACGACATGAGCCTGGGCATCGAATGCCTGCTCTGCGACGACGAGGCGCTGGCCCGCGACATGGCGGTGCAGCTCGACCAGCTCAACCAGGACCGCAAGGCCATCGAGCAGGGCATGCAGCGCGAGGCGCTGGCCCAGCTCAAGGATCTGTCGCTGGACGACATGCCGTTCGGCCTGTGCCTGTTCGAGCCGGACTGGCACCAGGGTGTGATCGGCATTCTTGCCTCGCGTCTGAAGGAGCGTTACCACCGCCCGGCCATCGCCTTCGCTGATGCGGGTGAGGGGATGCTCAAGGGCTCAGCGCGATCGGTGCCGGGGCTGCATATCCGTGATGCGCTGGACGCCGTGGCGGCGCGCCATCCGGGGCTGATCAGTAAGTTCGGCGGGCATGCCATGGCTGCCGGCCTGTCGTTGCCGGAGGCCAACTTCGGTGCCTTCGCCGCCGCCTTCGACGCCGAGGTGCGGCGTCAGCTCTGCGAGGACGACCTGACCGGCCGCCTGCTGTCCGACGGTCAGCTCGACGCCACCGAGTTCCACCTGGAGCTGGCCCGTGCCCTACGCAACGCCGGCCCCTGGGGCCAGCATTTCCCCGAACCGCTGTTTCATGGGGTGTTCCAGATCGTCGGTCAGCGCATCGTCGGTGAGCGCCATCTGAAGCTGGTGCTCAAGACCGAGTGCGGCAGCGTGCAGCTCGACGGCATCGCCTTCAACATCGACCGCGACGTCTGGCCCAACCCGACGCTGCGCTGGGCCGAGCTGGCCTACAAGCTCGACCTCAACGAGTTCCGCGGCAACGAAACGGTGCAACTGATGGTGGCGCATATCGCTCCGCGTTAAGGCGGGGCAGTGCATTAGCTAATCCGCCAACGTGGCCAGCACTTGACGCAGGCGTTCGCGGTTTTCCTGCGAGCAGGGCAGTATCGGCGCGCGTACCTCGTCGTGGGTCAGTTCCAGCAAGGCCAGGGCCGCCTTTACGGCTGCCGGGTTGGCTTCGCTGAACGCCGCCTGCATCCAGGGCAATAGACGGTAGTGCAACTGCCGGGCGCCCTGCAGATCGCCTTGAGCCACACATCGCTGCATCTCCACGTAAAGGTCGGCGCGAATATGCGCCGATGCCGAGATGGCACCCGCGCCACCCAGGCACAGGGTATTGAAGATCTGCACGTCCTCGCCGGCCAGCACCTGCACCTGGCCGTCGGCGATCAGCGCCATGGTGGTTTCGGCATCGCCCGCGCAGTCCTTGATGGCTTGGATATTGGGATGACGGACGATGCGTCGCAGCGTCTCGCGCTCGATGCGCACGCCGGTGCGGTAGGGAATGTCGTAGAGCACCAGCGGCACCTCGGCGGCGTCTGCCAGCGTGGTGAAGAAGTGCTCCAATCCTGCCTGCGACGGACGGATGTAGTAAGGCGCCGGTACCAGCAGACCGGCCAGCGGGCGGCGCTGGATTTCCCGTTGCAGATCGAGCAAAGCCCTCAGCTGGTTACCGGCCAGGCCCATGATCACACGCTCTGCCGGCACGCGCTGGAGCACGGCATCCAGCACTGCCAGTTGCTCAGCCTGGCTCAGTGCGGCGGCTTCGCCAGTGGTGCCGCAGACCACGAAACCCGCGACACCGTCCTTCAGCAATTTGGCCGTCAGCCGGTCTAGGCTGGCGAAATCGATCTCGCCGTTGTGAAAGGGGGTGACCAGCGCCACCCAGATACCTTGAAAAGCGGACATGCGAAACTCCTTGCGACTGACCGTCTTGGTCGCCGTCAGGGAGGGTGCGGGATACGAGCGGGAGGGGGATCTTCAATCTGGCGCTTGTCCTGTCAGCCCATCTGACGGGACAGCACGCCCCGGTCAAATGAGCGACTGTTTCTTGGATTTCTTGGCAACGACGACGCACGCGCACTGCCAGGCGATGGAACCTGGGAGCAGTGCTTGGTGGTCGAAGGTGGCGTACATGAAGAACAGCCCGTTGCCTGAATCGTCCGGCGATGGTGCTTGGACGCTGGCGCGGCTGTCAAGCGGCCCCGGCGGTAATATCTGGAAGCATTCGGCTAGCTGCCGGGCCAATGGCCGAGGCCTACACTCGGCGAGATTTCCTCAGGAGAATGCGCGATGAATACCCGTGGCTTGCTCGATCAACTGCTCAAATCCGGTCAGGACCTGCTGCAACAGAAAGGCGCTGGCGGAGCCTCTTCCGGGCTTGGTGGCACGCTGGGTGGCCTGCTCGGCGGTGGCGCGGGCAAGAGCGGCGGCGGTGATCTCGGCTCGATGCTCAAGGGCGCCGGTGGCGGCGCTGCGCTGGCCATGCTGCTGGGCAACAAGCGGGTGCGCAAGGTCGGTGGCAAGGTGGCGGTCTATGGCGGCCTGGCCGCGCTTGGCGTGCTGGCCTACAAGGCCTACGGCAACTGGCAGGCGCAACAGGCCCAGCAGGGCGGGGCGCAGCCGGTCGAGCCGCAGACGCTCGATCGCCTGCCGGCGCCGCAGGCCGAGCAGCACAGCCACGCCATTCTCAAGGCCCTGGTGGCGGCGGCCAAGGCCGATGGCCATGTCGATGATCGTGAGCGTCAGCTGATCGAAGAGGAACTGGGCAAGCTGGCGCAGGACGCCGAGTTGCAGGCCTGGCTGCACACCGAACTGAACAAGCCGCTGGACCCGGCCGATGTCGCGCGTGCCGCCACCACGCCGGAAATGGCCGCGGAAATGTACCTGGCCAGCGTGCTGATGGTGGACGAGGAGCACTTCATGGAGCGTGCCTACCTCGAAGAGCTGGCGCGCCAGCTGCAGTTGCCGTCGGCGCTGAAGAGCGAGCTGGAGGCACAGGTGCGGGTCGAGTTGCAGCGCGTTTAGACGAAAAGATCATTCATTCTCGCGCTCGGCTTGTTTTAGGCTGAAGGCCAACGACAAGAACGACACGCGAGGATGCCCATGTCGCAAGCGCCCCTGGATGCCTATGACTACCTGATCGTGGGGGCCGGCCCGGCCGGCTGCCTGCTGGCCAATCGGCTGTCTGCCGACCCGGGCGTCAGCGTACTGCTGATCGAGGCTGGCGGGCGCGACAACTATCCCTGGATTCATATCCCGGTCGGCTATCTCTACTGCATCGGCAACCCGCGTACCGACTGGTGCTACAGCACCGAGGCCGATCCCGGCCTGAACGGTCGCAGTCTCAAGTACCCGCGTGGGCGCGTGCTCGGCGGCTGTTCCTCGATCAACGGCATGATCTACATGCGCGGTCAGGCGGGTGACTACGACGCCTGGGCGGCTGCAGGCAATGCCGGTTGGGCCTGGCGCGACGTGCTGCCGCTGTTCAAACGCGCGCAAAATCACTTTGCCGGCGCCAGCGACCTGCATGGCGGCGACGGCGAGTGGCGGGTCGAGCGCCAGCGCCTGTCCTGGGAAATTCTCGAAGCCTTTCGTGCGGCAGCGGCGCAGAGAGGCATAGCCAGCGTCGATGACTTCAATGGCGGCGACAACGAAGGCTGCAGCTACTTTCAGGTCAACCAGAAACGCGGCGTGCGCTGGAATGCGTCCAAGGCGTTTCTACGTGACATACGCCGGCGCGCCAATCTGCACGTGCTGACCGGTGCTGAAGCCGAGCGCCTGGAATTGGAGGACGGCCGCGCCAGCACCTTGCATCTGCGTTGGCAGGGCCAGGTCGTGCGGGTCAGGGCGCGCCGCGAGATCGTGCTATGCGCAGGTGCCATCGGCTCGCCGGCCTTGCTGCAGCGTTCCGGCATTGGCCCCCGGCCGCTGCTCGAGCGCCTTAGCATCGGCGTGAAGCATGAGCTGGCAGGCGTTGGCGAGAACCTGCAGGACCACCTGCAACTGCGGCTGATCTACCGGGTCGAGGGGGTAAAGACCCTCAATCGCATCGTCGCCACGCCCTGGGGCAAGCTGGGCATGGGCCTGGAATACCTGCTCAAGCGCAGCGGGCCGCTGTCCATGGCGCCCAGCCAGCTGGGCGCTTTCGCCAAATCCGACCCCGGCCAGGCGCGCGCCAATCTGCAATACCACGTGCAACCGCTGTCGCTGGAACGCTTCGGTGAGCCCTTGCACGACTTCCCAGCGTTTACTGCCTCGGTGTGCAACCTGCGCCCGCACAGTCGTGGGCGTGTCGCGATCACTTCGGTTGACGCTGCCGTCGCGCCATCGATCCAGCCCAACTACCTGAGCGACGAGCGCGACCTGCAGGTGGCGGCCGATGCCATCCGTCTGACCCGGCGCATCGTCGCTGCACCTGCCCTGGCCGGCTACCGGCCCGAGGAATACAAGCCGGGGCCGGATTACCAGAGCGAGGCCGATCTGCAGCGGGCAGCGGGGGAGATAGGCACCACCATCTTCCACCCGGTGGGCACCTGCGCGATGGGGCAGGGGCAGGGTGCGGTGGTCGATGCTCGATTGCGCGTGCACGGTATCGCCGGCTTGCGGGTGGTCGATGCGTCGATCATGCCGACCATCGTCTCGGGCAATACCTGCTCGCCGGTGCTGATGATCGCGGAGAAGGCCGCGCTGATGATTAAGGAGGATGCGCTGAGGTCATGAGGCCTCGGTCGACTCGTCCTGGAACCGGACGTGGTTGCGCCCGTCCTGTTTGGCCCGATGCAGGGCCTGATCGGCTAGATCCAGAGCGCTGCCGAGATCTTCGTGATCCAAAGGCCAGACTGCGCCCCCGATGCTGCACGAAATACTGACGAGAGCGGTTTCCAGACTGACCGGTTGGCGCACCGTGATCAAGGTGCGTTCGGCAATATGCTGCGCCTGCGTGCGAGCCTCTCGCTCGGGCACCTGCAGCACCATGAGAAACTCGTCTCCGCCCAGGCGTGCCACCATGTCGCCGTCGCGTAGGCCGCGGCGCAGGCGTTGGGCTACCTCGCGCAACAGGTGGTCACCCAAGGTCGTGTCGTGCACCTCGTTGATCGCCGTGAAATCGTCCAGATCCAGGTAGAGCAATGCCAGGCAACTGCCTTGCTGCGTGCTGAGCTGCTGCGCCTGCAGCAAGCATTTCTCCAGAGCCAGACGGTTTGGCAGCCCGGTCAGCGGGTCCTGGTGTGCGAGGTTCTCCATGGCGACGAGTGCGCGCTTCTGCAGGGTCAGGCGTTCTACCAGTTTGCGAATCGACTGGCTCAGCTGGGCGATTTCACGGCTCCCGTGCAGCTCGGGAATCTCGCTGATCTGGCCGGCGCTGAGGCGATCGGCGGCCTCGACGATGTCGTGCAGCGGGCGGGTGTAGTGGCCGCTGAGCATCCAGCCGGCCAGGGCGAATACCACGGCCAGGCCGCCACCCCACATCAGGATGGTCAGCATCAGCGAGCGTGCCGGGGCGTAGGCGAGTTCGAGGTCCTGGCGCGCTACCACCGTCCAGCCCAAACCGGGGTAGTCCTGATAGCCCTGGCTGAGAGTCATGCCGGTCAGATATTCGGTGCCGTCCGGCCAGCGCTGCACGGCCCAGTGGCTGGCCCCAGGACGCAGACCTTCCAGGGCAGGCAACTGCAGCGACTGGCCGATCATTTCCCTTGGACCAAGGAGGATGCTGCGGTCCTTGCCAATGATGAAGAACTCGACGTTGCGGCGTTTCTGTATGGGAGCCAAGATTGCCTGGCGCACTTCGTCGGCCCAGCGCCATGACAGGTGCGACGCGAGTACAGCTACAGGCTTGCCGCGGTCGGCGCTCATCGGCAAGCTGATATCGACGAATTTCATCGCCTCGCCAGTGGGGTTGGGTAGCAATTTTGCCAGCAACACCGCTTCGTGTACGTCACCGATGAACAGTCCTTTCTGCGCCTCCATATAGACCGGTCGCTGGGCGATGCTGGCACCTTCCAGCACACCATTGCTGGACGCCACCACGGTGCCCTGTGCGTCGGTGAGGCCAATCCAGGCGAAGCTGGGAACCTCCCTCTGCAGGTTGTCGAGCAGGTGCCTGACCTGTTTCGGGTCCTGCGGCTCACGCAAGGTCTGCAGGCTGGCCAGTACCCTTAGCATGGCGGCGCGCCCGGCCATGTCGCGATCTAGGCGATCGACCATGGTGTAGGTCTGCTCAGCCATATCCCGACCTACCTCTTTGCGAATCTGCTCGCTGCTGTATTCGCCTATCAGTGTGCCCAGCAGCCAGGTAAGTGCGGCCACAAGCAGGGCGATGATCAGGGCGAAGCGGCTGCGTAGACTGTGCGAGAAGGGCATGGATGGGGCTCCGAGATTGCCATTCTTATGAAACTTTGGGCGCAAGTATAGTTCGCCCTTAGAGCTGAGTTATGCGACCTGCGGGCCGTGACAGGCTGCCAGCGGAGCTGCGTTTGGGTATAATCGCCGGCTTTTCCGTCCGATTTGCCGCGAGCGCCGACTACCATGGAAATCAATCCGATCCTCAACGCCATCAAGGACCTGTCCGAACGTACCCAGTCAATTCGGGGGTATCTTTGACTACGATCACAAGCATGATCGTCTGGTCGAAGTAAACCGCGAGCTGGAAGACGCCAGCGTCTGGAACAAGCCCGAGTACGCCCAAGCCCTGGGCCGTGAGCGCGCCATGCTGGCGCAGATCGTCGAAACCATCGACGACCTCACCGGCAGCCTGGCCGATTCCAAGGATCTGCTGGAAATGGCTGCCGAAGAGAACGACGAAGGCGCGGTCAGCGACATCGTCGCCGAAGTCGAGCGCCTGCGCGAAATTCTTGAAAAGCTGGAATTCCGCCGCATGTTCAGCGGCGAGATGGACCCGAACAACTGCTACCTGGATATCCAGGCCGGTTCCGGCGGCACCGAGGCCCAGGACTGGGCCAACATCCTGCTGCGCATGTACCTGCGCTGGGCCGACAAGCGCGGCTTCAGTGCCGAGATCGTCGAGCTGTCCGAGGGTGAAGTCGCCGGCATCAAGGGCGCCACCGTGCACATCAAGGGCGAGTACGCCTTCGGCTGGCTGCGTACCGAGATCGGCGTGCACCGCTTGGTGCGCAAGAGCCCGTTCGACTCCGGTGCGCGTCGTCACACCTCGTTCTCGGCGGTGTTCGTCTCCCCCGAAATCGACGACAAGGTGGACATCGAGATCAACCCGTCCGACCTGCGTATCGACACCTACCGCTCCTCCGGCGCCGGTGGTCAGCACGTAAACACCACCGACTCGGCGGTGCGTATCACCCACGTGCCGACCAACACCGTGGTGGCCTGCCAGAACGAACGTTCGCAGCACGCCAACAAGGACACCGCGATGAAGATGCTGCGGGCCAAGTTGTACGAGCTGGAGATGCAGAAGCGCAACGCCGCCTCACAGGCGCTGGAAGACAGCAAGTCGGACATCGGCTGGGGGCACCAGATTCGCTCCTACGTGCTCGACGACTCGCGCATCAAGGATCTGCGTACCGGTGTCGAGCGTAGTGACTGCCAGAAGGTGCTCGATGGCGACCTCGACGGCTATCTCGAGGCCAGCCTCAAGCAGGGCCTGTAAGCTCAGTAACCCATCCGTAGGCGTCGGACAGCCGGCGCCTGCTCAAATTTTGTACGAAACGCCAGGCAGATAAAGCGACCATGAGCGACCAACAACTCGACCAGAACGAACTGCAACAGGAAGAAAACAAGCTGATTGCCCAGCGCAAGGAAAAGCTTGCTGCCGTCCGTGAGCAGGGCATTGCCTTCCCCAACGATTTCCGCCGTGACAGCCTGTGCGCCGACCTGCAGAAACAGTACGAGGGCAAGAGCAAGGAAGAGCTGGAGGCCGCTGCCATCCCGGTGAAGATCGCCGGTCGCATCATGCTCAACCGCGGTGCCTTCATGGTGCTGCAGGACACCTCCGGTCGCCTGCAGGTCTATGTCAACCGCAAGACCCTGCCGGCCGAGCAACTGGAAGCGGTCAAGCATTTCGATCTGGGCGACATCATTGCCGCCGAGGGCACCCTGGCACGTTCCGGCAAGGGTGACCTGTACGTCGACATGCAGAACGTGCGTCTGCTGACCAAGTCGCTGCGCCCGCTGCCGGACAAGCACCATGGCCTGACCGACACCGAGCAGCGCTATCGCCAGCGCTATGTCGATCTGATCGTCAATGAGGAAGTACGCCACACCTTCCGCGTACGCTCGCAGGTGATCGCGCATATCCGCCGCTTCCTCAACGAGCGCGGTTTCCTCGAAGTAGAAACCCCCATGCTGCAGACCATCCCCGGTGGCGCAGCGGCCAAGCCGTTCGAGACCCACCACAACGCGCTGGACATGGCCATGTTCCTGCGTATCGCCCCGGAGCTGTACCTCAAGCGGCTTGTTGTGGGTGGTTTTGAGAAAGTGTTCGAGATCAACCGCAACTTCCGTAACGAAGGCGTTTCGACCCGACACAACCCCGAGTTCACCATGCTCGAGTTCTACCAGGCCTACGCCGACTACCGCGACAACATGGACCTCACCGAGGAGCTGTTCCGCGAACTGGCCCTGGCCGTGCTGGGCAGCACCGACGTGCCGTATGGCGACAAGGTGTTCCATTTCGGCGAGCCGTTCGTGCGCCTGTCGGTGTACGACTCGATCCTCAAGTACAACCCGGACATCACCGAGGCTGACCTGAACGACGTCGACAAGGCCCGCGCCATCGCCAAGAAGGCCGGCGCCAAGGTGCTCGGCCACGAAGGCCTGGGCAAGCTGCAGGTGATGATTTTCGAGGAGCTGGTGGAGAGCAAGCTGGAGCAGCCGCACTTCATCACCGAGTACCCGTTCGAGGTGTCGCCGCTGGCCCGTCGCAACGACCAGAACCCCAACGTCACCGACCGCTTCGAACTGTTTATCGGCGGCCGTGAGATCGCCAACGCCTACTCCGAGCTCAATGACGCCGAAGACCAGGCCGAGCGCTTCCTCGCCCAGGTGGCCGAGAAGGACGCCGGTGACGACGAAGCCATGCACTACGACGCCGACTTCGTGCGCGCCCTGGAATACGGCATGCCGCCCACCGCCGGTGAAGGCATTGGCATCGACCGCCTGGTGATGCTGCTGACCAACTCGCCGTCGATCCGCGACGTCATCCTGTTCCCGCATATGCGCCCGCAGGCCTGACGGTAATACGAAAAGCCGCCTTCGGGCGGCTTTTTGCTGTCTGTGACTCCATCATTCGGCGTGATTTCTCCGGGTGGCGGGCTGGCAAGCGAAACGGAGTCTTTTGGTTGTCTGTCCAACCCATTACTCTCCTTGCCATCACCAGAGCGTAGAGGAACGACCTATCGTGAGCTCCGTACCTGCGTCCCCGAATGCCACCCAGGCTGCCAATGCCGTTGCCGAAAGCGTCCAGTACCAAGGCCGCAAGGCCAGTCGTCAGGGCAGCGAGCAGCGCCGCCAGGCGATTCTCGATGCCGCCATGCGCATCATCGTGCGCGAGGGCGTGCGCGCCGTACGCCATCGCGCGGTAGCCGCCGAGGCGCAGGTGCCATTGTCGGCCACGACCTACTATTTCAAAGACATCGATGACCTGATCACCGATACCTTCGCCCTGTTCGTCGAACGCAGTGCGGCGCAGATGGCGGCATTCTGGGCCGGTACCCGGGGAAAGCTGGAGGAGATGGTCGGTCGCCTGGACGGCAGCGAGCAGGCGCGTCGGCAGTTGGCTGAGGAGATCGCCGAGCTGGCGGTGCAGTACGTGCAGCGCCAGTTGCGAGAGCGTCGCGATCACCTGATCGCCGAGCAGGCGTTCCAGCAGGAAGCGTTGCTCAACCCGCGCCTGCGCGAACTGGTGCGGGCCCACCGGCAGATCCTGCAGCAGGGCGTGACGCACTTCTTCGAGGTGCTGGGCTCGCGCCAACCGGAGCAGGATGCCGTGTTGTTGACGGCCACCATCGTGCGGATGGAGTATCAGGGCCTGCTGGATGGCGTGGATCATCTGGACAGCCAGGAAATGCTGGCCATCCTTAAGCGCTACATGAATCTGGTTCTGGGGCTGTAACCGTCGACCACCGGGTCGAACGGCCTGCACAAGGAGAGCGTAATGAAAGCCTGGCGCGTACTGGTCGCCCTGTCATTCCTGCTGTTGAGTGGTTGCCTGGTCACCTTCAAGGACCCGATCCCGGCCAACGAGGCCGCGCCCATTCCGCTGCTGGGCGAGTGGACCCGGCAGGACGAGTGGGGCGATCAGCTGTATCTGGAAATCACACGCGCCGGCTCCAATCTTTATGAAGCACGCATCTACGAAGGCAGCCCGGATAACGTGAGCAGCCTCGAAGAGTTCGGCTTCACCGTCGCCCATCATGGCCGCCGTTGGTATCTCTCGGCGGGCTTGCCGAAAAGCCTGGGCGCCAACTTCGCCATCGCCGGTTTCGAATTGACCCGTGACAACGAGCTGGTGCTGTACAACCTCGACACCGACCGCATCCTGCAGGACATGAACAAGGGCCTGCTGGAAGGGCAGACCGTTGTCATGCCCGAAGCGGACGGCGCATTGATCACCAGCCCGCTGGACAAGGTATTCGCCTACCTCGACGACCCGGCCAACGCCGACCTGTTCGTCGAAGTTGCGCGTTACCAGCGGGTGGCCGAATAGGACTTGCCATGAACAGCCAGCAAAAACTGGACGACTATCAACTCTGCATCCGCGTCCTCAGCGACCGCATCGTCGAAGCGCAAACCCCCATTCGCGTGCTCGATGCGGTGAAGTGGGACGACGGCATCCGCGATGGCTTTCTCAAGGCCAAGGGCAAGCAAGCGCCAGCGGTGGATCGTGACTACTACTTGAACCGGCCACTGGCCTTCGATGCGGCGGCGAAGAAGCTGGAATTCCAGAACATCGAGCGCGACATCACCCGCCAGCTCGGCCAGTTCAACCCGGTCGGGCAGATCATGCGGCGCATGTGCAAGGAATACCGCATGGTCATCCGCATGCTCGAAGCGCGCGGCACCGAGGACTTCGGCCTGATCAGCCAGGAACTCTACGGCTCGGCCTCCGATGCCTTCCACGCCGGCGACCCGACCCTCGCCGACCTCGGCCTGATGCTCTCGGACTACCTCAACAACATCGCCGCACGTGGTGATCTGGAAGACGAGCCCAAGGTGCTTGGCGCCAGTGACGCGGTGAGTATCCTGCAGCAGCGCCTGGCCGGTGTTTTCGGTGATGACACCATCCGCGTATTCGAATCCGACGGCATCCTCGCCGACGCTGCGGCGGGTGCCGACTACATCAAGATCCGCAGCGATGCGCGCTTCAACGAGCGCGACGTCAAGGCGCTGGAAGTGCATGAAGGCCTGGTGCACGTCGGCACCACGCTCAACGGCCTGAACCAGGCGATCTGCACCTTCCTGGCCAAGGGGCCACCCTCGTCGACCGTCACCCAGGAAGGCCTGGCGATCCTCATGGAGGTGATCGCCTTCGCCTCCTATCCGACCCGCCTGCGCAAGCTGACAAACCGCACCCGCGCCATCCACATGGCCGAGGAGGGCGCGGATTTCCTCGAGGTGTTCGAGTTCTTCCGCGAGCAGGGTTATGGCCTGGAAGGCGGCTACAGCAATGCCAGTCGGGTTTTCCGCGGTTCCGTGCCTAGTGGCTTGCCGTTCACCAAGGACCTGTCGTATCTGAAGGGTTTCATCCTGATCTACAACTACATCCAGCTGGCGGTGCGCAAAGGCAAGCTGGAGCAAATCCCGCTGCTGTTCTGCGGCAAGACCACCCTGGAAGACATGCGCACACTGCGCAAGCTGGTGGACGAGGGCCTGGTGCTGCCGCCCAAGTACCTGCCGCCGCAGTTCCAGGACATGAACGCGCTGTCGGCCTGGATGTGCTTCTCCAACTTCCTCAATCACCTGAGCCTGGATCGCATCGAGGCGGACTACGCCAATATTCTCTGAATCACGCCGCATGTAGGTGCGCCGCGCGCACCGCTGCCGTAGCCCGGATGAAATCCGGGAAGCCCTGGAGACCGCCCTGTGCCCAGTCATCAACTCGAATACGAAATCCTCGGCGCTTCGGCGCAATCGGTGGAGATCATTCTCGACCCTGGCGAGACGGTGATCGCCGAGGCCGGGGCGATGAACTATATGACCGAGGGTGTGCGCTTCGAAACGCGCATGGGCGATGGTTCGTCCAGTGGTCTGCTGGGCAAGCTGTGGAGCGTCGGCAAGCGCATGCTCACCGGCGAGTCGCTGTTCATGACCCACTTCAGCAATGCCGGAAAAAGTCAGGCAAGAGTGGCCTTCGCCGCGCCTTATCCGGGCACGGTTGTACCCATCGACCTGGCGAAGATCGGCGGCCGGCTGATCTGCCAGAAGGACGCCTTTCTCTGTGCCGCGCACGGCACCAGTATCGGCATCAGTTTCGCCAAACGCCTGGGTGCCGGTTTCTTCGGCGGTGAGGGCTTCATCCTGCAGAAGCTCGAAGGCGATGGCCTGGCATTCGTGCATGCCGGCGGCACGGTGATCCGCAAGGAGCTGAACAACGAAACCCTGCGCCTGGACACCGGTTGCCTGGTGGCCTTCAGCAGCGGCATAGACTACGACATCGCCCTGGCCGGCGGGCTGAAAAGCATGCTGTTCGGTGGCGAAGGGATTCTGCTGACGACGCTCAAGGGCACCGGCACGGTGTGGATTCAGAGCCTGCCGTTCTCGCGCCTGGCCGAGCGCGTCTATGCGGCGACCGTACAGGCCCGTGAAGAGGTGCGTGCCGGTGGCAAGTAGCCTGAGGACGCTGGCGTTTGTGCTGGCCAGCCTGTGGCTGGCCGGTTGCAGCGGTCTGCTGTTCTACCCCGAGCCGGGGCTGCCGATCACCCCTGAACGCGCCGGCCTGGAATACCGCGATATCGAACTGCGTGCCGCCGACGGCACCCGGTTGCACGCCTGGTGGCTGCCGGCCAAGTCTGGTGTTGCGGTCAAGGGCACGGTGCTGCATTTGCATGGCAATGGCGGCAACCTGGCCTGGCACCTGGGCGGGGTGCACTGGCTGCCGGAGCAGGGCTACCAGGTGTTGATGCTGGATTACCGCGGCTATGGCCTGTCCGAAGGTAAGCCACGTTTGCCCGAGGTCTATCAGGATATCGACGCGGCCTTCACCTGGCTCGACCAGACGCCGCAGGTCAAGGGCAAGCCGCTGTTCCTGCTGGGGCAGAGCCTTGGCGGTGCCCTCGGTGTGCATTACCTGGCGCAACAACCCGAGCGCCAGTCTACCTTGCAGGCCATCGCGCTCGATGGTGTGCCGGCCAGCTACCGCGATGTCGGCCGCTATGCCCTGAGCAAATCCTGGCTGACCTGGCCGCTGCAGGTGCCGCTGTCCTGGCTGGTGCCGGACGGCGACAGCGCGATTGCGAGCATTGATCGACTCGCCGGTGCGCCTTTGCTGATCTATCACAGTGTTGACGACACGATCGTGCCGCTTTCCAATGGCCAGCGTTTGTATCAAGCTGCGCACCCGCTGCGGGCCTTTCAGGCGACCCGTGGGCCGCATGTGCAAACCTTCGCCGAGCCCGCCTGGCGTCAATCGCTGCTGGCGTTCTTCGCCGCGCCGCAGGCTTACGTCGAACGGCTGGGGCCGGCCACCGAATCCGCAACAGAGAGTCCGTAATGACCGAACGCAATCCCATTCCACTGATCCTCACCGGCGTCGCCAGCATCGTCGGCACCGTCGGCGTCCTCTGGTACTACGGCTACGTGCATTTCGCCAAACCGGAAGATGCCTTGCTGCTGTCCGACTTCACCATGCTCAAGACCATCCCCGGCGAGGACTACAAGGTTTCACTGAAACCGGCCGATCAGGTGGCGCAATGCATCGACGGCGTAGTGGTGCTGTTCGACCTGCAGCAGAAGGGGCTGACCGGCGTGCTGGTGGATAACAGGAAGCAGGCCGTGCGTTGCATGGGCCAGGAGACTCCGCAGTTGGAGCAGTAAGGTCAGCAACCAAAAAGAAACCCGCCATCAGGCGGGTTTCTTCATTGCAGCGGTGTGATCAGGCGCCAGCAGAGGAGCGCGGTGCCACCGGCTGGTTGTCGTTGGAGATGGTCACCTCCACGCGACGGTTCTGCGCACGACCGGAATCGCTGGCGTTGTCCGCAACCGGATACTCCTTGCCGTAGCCCTGAGCGACGATGCGCGTCGGTTCTACGCCGGCGCGAATCAGCGCACGACGCACGGACTCGGCGCGACGCTCGGACAGGCCCTGGTTGTAGCTGGCCGAGCCGACGCTATCGGTGTAGCCCTCGACGATCACTTGGCGCTCCGGGTTTTCCTGGAGAAAGCGCGCCAGTTGCGTGACGTTGGGCAGCGCGCTGCTCTTGAGTTCGGCCTTGTTGAAGTCGAACAGAACGTCACCGAAGGTCACCAGCGTGCCGCGTTCGGTCTGCTTGGCGTTGAGGCTGTCCTGCAGCTTGCGGATCTGCGCATCGCGGGCATCGAGTAGGGCCTTGGCACGTTGCGCGGAGCTGTTCTTCAGCTCGGCTTCAGCAGTGCGCAGGGCGATGGTCTGCTTGGCCACCTCGACACGCTTGTTGGTCAGGTAGGCCAGTTGGTCGACCTTCTTCTCGTCTTCCTTGTCCATGTAGGCTTTGTCGGCCTTGTTCAGCCATTCCTGGGCTTCCTTGGTCTCCAGTGCGGCCACCTTGGTCGCCTGCGGATCGCTCTGCAGCGAGGAGAAGTTGCTACGCGCCGACTCCAGGTTGGCGTTGGGCTGGTGCGAGCAGGCGGCGAGGCCAACGCTCAGGGCCAGAAGGGCGGGGATCATCACGTGTTTACGCATGGCGTTCATCCTTTGATCTTTCAGCGAATGGGTGGGTGGCAAGGCGCTCATTGAGCGTTTCGCATGCCTTCCTCACGCAGCTCCTCGACACCCTTGCGGGCGTCCTGCACGGCTTGCTCGGCCTTGGCGGCCTGGGCCTTGCGCTCGGCGACGCGGGCGTCCCATTCGGCCTGTTCGGCCAGGCGGCGGGCCTTGTCATACTCTTTCTCGTGCATGGCCAGCTCGGCTTCCTTGAGCTTGTCCTGCGCAGACTTCATTTCCACTGCAGCGAACTCGGTACCGCCAGCGCTGATCGCCGAGTTGACGGCAGACTGCGTCACGGCATATTGCTCGGTCGGTGGGTTACCGGCGCAGCCGGCGAGTACCAGGCTACTGCCCAGCACCAGTGCAGCCAGTTTGATCCCCTGCAGGCGGCTGCGTGGGGCTTTATCGGTATGGGTCTTCATGGTGGCTAACTCCATTTGAAACACTCCTATGAATGACGATATCCGTGGCAAATGACCCAACGTGCTATGCGTCCGCCAAGGCCGTTGGCGACGCTGGCTTGCCACGAGGGGCCTGCAGTTGGGACCTGAACTTTTCTTGAATGGTTCAGAAAAAAAGACAGCCTACTTATGATTTCAGGCATGACCATTTAGTCAGGTATTGAAAGCTCTACGCCCGCCCCCTAAGACCGAGAGCACGTGCAAAAAAGATTCATCTCCCCTTGTAGTTCGTGGGCGTCGATAGGTTTTTTTCAGGCCGAACACGGCCGCAGCGAGCGCTCCGCCGAAGCCGGGCAGCCTGCTGCCGTTGTTGCCTAGAAGCGTTTCGGTAACGGCGCTTCCATGGCCTAAGTACGCGAATTTGAACGTTATATCGAACGAGCGCTCAGTGGCTTGTGCCCTTGGCCGACTCATTGAGCTGGCGCAGGTACTTGCGCGACAGCGCCAGAAAGCGCGGTGTCGGCCCGACGTCCTCGTAGAGAGGGTCGCCCTGTTCATCCAGCGCTACCACCTTGTTGCCCTTTACATAGGGCAGGCTGGCTTCCAGCTCTTCCAGTGCCGCGCCAATCAGTTCGCCGAGCAATTCTTCGCTGTGGTGCTTGGGGTACATCTCGGTGAGCGCCGCCAGGCGTGCGGCCGATTCGACATCCAGATGGATGTGGTAGCGGGTCGGGGTCAGGTGCCCCTTGGCATTCTGTTCCCAATGTTTTGCCAGTTCGCGAATTCTCATGTCGTCGCTCCTTACGGGGGCGCAGGCAATGCCGGTTGGACATTCCTCTGCGCCTGTCAACAAGCCTAGACCCAGCACTCAGCCCCACTTGGGTGCAGGTCGCACCCTTGTAAGAAGTTGGCGCGCTGGGCACTCTGTTGACAATGGTCAGCAGAAGGAGTGCGACATGGCGGAAATAGATGCGCGCCTGCGTGAAGAGGTGCACCTGCTCGGCGAGCTGCTCGGGCATACCATCAGCACCCAGTTGGGCGACGAGTTTCTCGACAAGATCGAGCGCATACGCAAGGCGGCCAAGGCCGGTCGCAGCGGCACCGATGCGGATGTCGAGCAGTTGACCAGCACCCTGGGCGACCTCGGTGACGACGAGTTGTTACCCGTGGCGCGGGCGTTCAACCAGTTCCTCAATCTGGCCAATATCGCCGAGCAGCAGCATCGTGTGCGCCGCCGCCGCGCGGGCGAAGCCGAACCTTTCGAGCTGCGTGTGCTGGACGAGTTGCTCGAGCGTCTGCTCGCCGAGGGACAAAGCAGCGACGAGCTGGCGCGCCAGCTTGGGCGTCTGGACATCGAACTGGTACTGACTGCGCACCCCACTGAAGTGGCGCGGCGTACCCTGATTCAGAAATACGATGCCATCGCCGCACAGCTCACGGCACTGGATCACAGCGATCTGTCGCCGGCAGAGCGCGAGCGCATCGTCGAACGCCTGCAACGGTTGATCGCCGAGGCCTGGCACACCGAGGAAATCCGCCGCAGTCGGCCCAGTCCGGTGGACGAAGCCAAGTGGGGCTTTGCCGTCATCGAGCATTCGCTGTGGCAGGCCGTGCCGCAGTTCCTGCGTCGTGCCGACCGCAGCCTTGAGGCCGCCACCGGCCTGCGCCTGCCGCTGGAGGCCGCGCCGATTCGTTTCGCCTCGTGGATGGGCGGTGACCGCGACGGCAACCCCAATGTCACGGCGCGGGTAACGCGCGAGGTGCTGCTGCTGGCACGCTGGATGGCGGCCGATCTGTACCTGCGCGATGTCGATCACCTGGCGGCCGAGCTGTCCATGCAGCAGGCCAGCGATGAGCTGCGCGCGCAGGTGGGCGACAGCGCCGAGCCATACCGCGCACTGCTCAAGCATCTGCGCGAACGCCTGCGCGAGACGCGCAGCTGGGCGCAGCAGGCGCTGACCGTCGATATCGCTGCGGGGCCTTCGGTGTTGCAGGACAACCGCGATCTGCTGGCGCCGCTGCAGCTATGCTACCAGTCGCTGCATCAGTGCGGCATGGGCGTGGTCGCCGACGGCCCGTTGCTCGATTGCCTGCGCCGGGCCGCGACCTTCGGTCTGTTCCTGGTGCGGCTCGACGTGCGTCAGGACTCCGCCCTGCACGCTGCGGCGCTGTCGGAAATCACCGATTACCTCGGCCTTGGTCGCTACACCGACTGGGACGAAGAGGCGCGCCTGGGTTTCCTCCAACGTGAACTGGACAGCCGCCGGCCGTTGCTGCCGAGCGACTATCGCCCTTCGGCCGATACCGCCGAGGTCCTCGCCACCTGCCGTGAGGTGGCTGCTGCTCCCGCTGCCTCGCTGGGCTCCTACGTGATCTCCATGGCCGGCGCCGCTTCCGACGTGCTGGCAGTGCAACTGCTGCTGAAGGAGGCCGGGTTGCGCCGGCCGATGCGCGTGGTGCCACTGTTTGAAACCCTGGCCGACCTCGACCACGCCGGGCCGGTGATGGATCGTCTGCTCGGCTTGCCCGGCTATCGCGCGCGCCTGCATGGCCCGCAGGAAGTGATGATCGGTTATTCCGATTCGGCCAAGGATGCCGGTACCACCGCCGCTGCCTGGGCTCAGTACCGTGCGCAGGAGGAGCTGGTGCGCCTGTGCCGCGAGCATCAGGTCGAGTTGCTCCTGTTCCACGGTCGCGGTGGCACCGTCGGGCGTGGGGGTGGCCCGGCCCATGCGGCCATTCTGTCGCAACCGCCGGGCTCGGTGGCGGGACGCTTCCGGACCACCGAACAGGGCGAGATGATCCGCTTCAAGTTCGGCCTGCCGGATATCGCCGAGCAGAACCTCAACCTCTATCTCGCTGCCGTGCTGGAAGCCACGCTGCTGCCGCCGCCTGCGCCGCAGCCGAGCTGGCGGGCGATGATGGATCGCCTCGCCGATGTGGGTGTGAAGGCCTACCGCGGCGTGGTGCGCGAGCATCCGCAGTTCGTCGAGTATTTCCGCCAGGCCACACCGGAGCAGGAACTGGGCCGGCTGCCGCTGGGCAGTCGCCCGGCCAAGCGGCGTGAGGGCGGCGTTGAGAGCCTACGTGCGATCCCGTGGATCTTCGCCTGGACCCAGACGCGACTGATGCTGCCGGCCTGGCTCGGCTGGGAGCAGGCGTTGGGGCAGGCGCTGGCGGGTGGTGATGCCGAACTGCTGAAGGACATGCGCGAGCACTGGCCGTTCTTCCGCACGCGCATCGATATGTTGGAGATGGTGCTGACCAAGGCCGACGCCAGTATTGCTGCGCTGTATGACGAGCGTTTGGTCGAGCCGGCGCTGCAGCCGCTGGGTGTGCAGTTACGCGACCTATTGTCGCAGGCCTGTGCCGCCGTACTGGAATTGACCGGACAGTCGCGCCTGCTCGCGCACAACCCGGAAACCCTCGAATCGATCAGCGTACGCAACACCTATCTCGACCCGCTGCACCTGCTGCAGGCCGAGTTGCTGGCGCGCTGCCGGCAACGCGAGCAGGTGCCGGAGAGCCCGCTGGAGCAGGCCTTGCTGGTCAGTGTTGCGGGCATCGCAGCGGGCTTGCGCAACACCGGCTGAGGGATCCAGTGCGCTGGCGCAAAGGTGTGCGGCCAGCGCCGTGTACGGGGTGCAGGCCGCCGCGAGGAGGGTTTTTATCCGACTTTTGGCGGCTTGTGCGCCTGGGGTGCGCTGTGTATCTTGAGCAGCCTTTTTGGCCGCTGCGGCTGCCGCACAACATTCAAGAGATTGGCCCCACGAGGCGAGTCCGACCGATTACTACATAACTCTTGAGGAGCACATCGATGCGCGTGATTCTGCTGGGGGCGCCCGGTGCCGGCAAAGGTACCCAGGCTCGCTACATCACCGAGAAGTTTGGCATTCCGCAAATCTCCACTGGCGACATGCTGCGCGCAGCGGTCAAGGCTGGCACCGAGCTCGGCCTGAAAGCCAAGAGCGTAATGGACGCCGGCGGTCTGGTCTCCGATGACCTGATCATCAACCTGGTCAAGGAGCGCATCGCTCAAGACGATTGCGCCAATGGCTTCCTGTTCGACGGTTTCCCGCGCACCATTCCGCAAGCCGAAGCGCTGCGCGATGCCGGCGTAGCCCTGGATCACGTGGTGGAAATCGCCGTCGACGACGAGGAAATCGTCAAGCGCCTGTCCGGCCGTCGCGTACACCCGGCTTCCGGGCGCGTTTACCACACCGAATACAACCCGCCGAAGGTTACCGGCAAGGACGACCTGACCGGTGAGGAGCTGGTCCAGCGCGAAGACGACAAGGAAGAGACCGTGCGTCATCGCCTGTCCGTCTACCACTCGCAGACCAAGCCGCTGGTGGACTTCTACCAGAAGCTCTCCGCCGCCACCGGCACGCCGAAATGCAGCCACATTCCGGGCGTCGGCAGCGTCGAAGAAATCACCGCGAAGACCCTGGCTGCTCTGGACTGAGTCCACGCCGCCAGCCGTCATCGCACCAAGGCCCCGAAAGGGGCCTTGGTCGTTTATGGAACACGGGTACGTTGTGGTCGCTCTCAAGCATGGTCCCGAGTGACGGGTCGGCTAGTATCGATGGTGCAAGCCTCCGGCCTGCGTCGGGGCCTGTCGATAACCTATAAGGAAGAGGGCATTAAATGACCGAGAAACGCATTTGGCTGGGCCTTGCGGTATCGTTGTTGACCACTCCGCTGGTATTTGCCGAGACCGCCGCGCAGAGCAAGACCGACTGTTCGGTCGCGGAATTCACCATGGGCTTGCGTTTTCAGCAGCAGTCCGCGGAGGTCCAGGCGCTGCAGTTGCAGGCTTACAACATCGCCACCGAGAAGCTCGACAAGGCCGTCGCAGCGGCGAAGGATCCTTCCAAGCTGGCCATCGTCACCGACCTCGATGAAACCGTGATCGACAACAGCGCACTGCTGGCACGCGACCTGGCCAACTGTCACCAATATGATGCCTGGGATACCTGGCTGCCCTGGGAACGCGACGGCACGCCGGCGCTGATCCCGGGGGCGAAGAAATTCCTCGAGCATGCCGACAAGCTCGGTGTGACCATCCGCTACATCTCCGACCGTGCCGACGAGCAGAAAAAACACACCCTGGCCACCCTGAACAAGCTGGGTCTGCCGCAGGTGTCGGAAGACAGCGTGCTGCTGCTTGGCCCGCCCAAGGTCGAACGCCGCGCCATCGTCAGCGCCGATCAGCAGATCATCATGCTGCTGGGCGACACGCTGCACGATTTCGATGCACGCTTTCGCAAGACGCCGCTCGACGCACAGCGCAAGACCGTTGCCGACGAGGCTGAAAAGTGGGGTGTGGAGTGGATCGTGTTCCCCAATGCCGGCTACGGCACCTGGTCCAAGGCACCGCTCAAAGGCTGGGAGGCCGAGCCGGTGGTCGAGCCCTGGTAAGACCGCGCTGATCGCCACCGGTCGCTCGGCTCGGGCCGGGCGCCGTCATGGCGCTGGAAAAAAACTCGTCGAGCCGGTCTAATGCCGGCTCTTTTTCTTCAGCCGTCCGAATGCAATGACCACTTTCCTGGCCCTGGATACCGCCACCGAAGCCTGCTCCGTCGCCCTGCTGCATGACGGTCGCGTGCTCAGCCACTATGAAGTTGCCCCGCGTCTGCATGCGCAGCGCCTGTTGCCGATGATCCAGCAGCTGCTGGGCGACGCCGGCATCGCGGCTTCGGCGCTGGATGCCATCGCCTTCGGCCGTGGCCCCGGTGCCTTCACCGGCGTGCGCATCGCCATCGGCGTGGTACAGGGCCTGGCCTTCGCACTGGAGCGGCCGGTGTTGCCGGTCTCCAACCTGGCCGTGCTGGCCCAGCGCGCGCTGCGAGAGCAGGGCGCGACTCAGGTCGCCGCGGCGATCGATGCGCGCATGGATGAGGTCTACTGGGGCTGCTATCGCGCCGAGGCAGGCGAGATGCGTTTGCTCGGCCAGGAGTCGGTGTTGCCGCCGGAACAGGCCGAGGCGCCGCTTGGTAGCAGTGGTGAATGGTTCGGTGCCGGTACGGGGTGGGGCACCTTTGCCGCGCGTATCGCCCTCAAGCCCGCGAGCATGGACGGCAGCATGCTGCCGCATGCCGAAGACCTGCTGAACCTGGCGCGTTTCGCCTGGGCGCGCGGCGAGGCTGTGCCGGCCGATCAGGCGCAGCCAGTTTACCTGCGTGACCAGGTCGCCACACCGAAAGCACCACCGGTATGACAGCTTGTCGGATGCTTGGCGTCAAAAACCGCTTGGTATTTGCCAAGACCGGTACTCGCCGTTACATTGCCAGCACTGTCCATTGTTAGCCGAGCCCGAGCAGTCCTAAATGCGGATCGACGGTTACCTACCTCCCTACTCGCCAGATCGCGGCCCCCGTTCGGGGACTGCGGTCACGCCCTATCGCGAGGCGCAGCGGGAAGTCGAGGCCCGACGTGAGCAGCCAGCTGCCCCGGCGAGCAGCCAGGGTCTCGAGCAAGCCCCACAGATTCGTCGCGTGCAGGCCAGCAGCAGTAATAGCGATAGCCTGCCGTCCCGCGCCCAGGACCTGGGTTATCAACAGCCCGCGCTGAGCAATCGTGCTGCTCAGGCGTTGGCCAGCTACAGCACCACCGCTGCCTACGCTAATGAGTACGATGCGCAGCAAGTGCTCGGCCTCGATCTCTACGCGTAACTCCGTTTCACGGCGTGGCTCACGCCCCTCAGCCTGGTCCGTTGCATAGATCGATGAGTGTTGCGCTTCCCTATTTTCTTGGTTGTCCATCCTGGAGCGAAGCGGCCTGGCGCGCCACGCTCTATCCGCAGGACACGCGTCCCACGGATTTTCTCGGCCGCTATACCGAGGTGTTCAACGCGGTAGAAGGCAACACCACCTTCTACGCCAGGCCCAGCGAGCAGACGGTCGCCCGCTGGGCGCTGGCGATGCCGGCGCACTTTCGTTTCTGCGCCAAGTTGCCGCGCGATATCAGCCACAGTGACGACCTCTGCCAGCAACTCGAAGAGGTCGAAAATTTCCGCCAGTTGCTGGCGCCGCTCGGCGCGCGGGTCGCGCCTTACTGGCTGCAACTGCCGGCTGCATTCAGTCCTTCGCGGTTGGCCGAGCTGGCTGCATTCATCGAGCACTGGGGCGATTGGCCGCTGGCCGTCGAGGTGCGTCATCCGGAGTTCTTCGCCAAGGGCGATGCCGAGCGTGTGCTCAATCGCCTGTTGCACGAGCGCGGTATCGAGCGCATCTGCCTGGACTCGCGAGCGCTGTTCAGCTGCGACTCGCAGGAGCCCGCCGTGCTCCATGCACAGGCCAAGAAACCGCGCCTGCCGACCCGGCCCACGGCGTTCAGCCAGCATCCACAGCTGCGTTTCATCGGCCACCCTGAGCTGCTGGCCAACGATCCCTTCATGCTGCCCTGGCTGGACAAGGTCGCTGGCTGGATCGAGCAGGGACTCGCTCCGTACGTCTTCGCGCACACCTCCGATAACCGCCTGGCGCCCGAACTGGCCCGGCGTTTTCACCAGCAACTGATGCAGCGCCTGCCAGGCTTGCCGGAATTGCCGGTGCTGCGAACCGAACCGGAACTGGAGCAGCTCGGCCTGCTCTGATGAAGGATGAACATGCTGATACGGATAATCGGTCGTTTGCTGTTTCTTTCCCTGCTGCTGGGCGCCGCACTGCTGGTGGCGCTCTGGCGTGGCTGGGTTGAGGTGGCGCCGCGTTTCAATCCCTGGGCGCCGCTGAACGTGCGAGAAGCGCCAAACCTGCTGACCTCATTCAAGCTCTGGCGACTGAGCGAGGATCGTGCGCTGTGCGACCTGGCCCTGGCGACGTCCGACCTGCGTTTCACGCGCCTGGATGACAGCACGCCGCACCCCGGCTGCCCGATTGAAAACGCCGTACGTATCCAGGGCGCTGACGTTGGCCTGAGCAGCAGCTTTATGGCCACCTGCCCGTTGGCGGTGAGTTTCGCCCTGTTCGAGCGCCATGGCTTGCAGCCCGCTGCGCAGGAGGTGTTCGGCCAGCCGGTCAGCCGTATCGAACACGTTGGCAGCTTCGCCTGTCGCAGCATCGCCGGCAGCCAGCGACCCAGCCAGCATTCCTATGCCAACGCGCTGGATATGGTCGGTTTTCGCCTGCGCGACGGCCAGCGCATCAGCGTGCTGCACGACTGGCCGGGGGAAGGCGACAAGGCGCGCTTTCTGCGTCTGGTTCGGGACGCGGCGTGCGACAGCTTCAACGTCACCCTGGGGCCGGAATACAATGCCGCCCACCGTGATCACTTTCACGTAGACATGGGCATGTGGCGGATGTGCCGCTAATAGCCGGTTTGCGAGTTATGGCTTGGGTGTGATCCGCTTGCGGCTGCACTGGCTTGCTGCTTCGGCACAGAGCGGATGTTCACACTCGATGCGGCTGTCGGCGGCCGGGTCTGGCAGAATGCCGCTCCTTCGATATTGGCCGAGCGGTCGACGCTTTGAGTGATTTTTGAGCAGAACTAACCCATGACCGACGAGCGGCACAACGCCAGCATTCGCATCCAAGCCCTCCACCCTCAGTACGCCGAAGCGGCGGCCCAGTGGGCGTCGCGCCTGGGCCTGGCACTCGAGGGGGAAACCGAGTTCGCCCTGCAACTGGGGGATGACGGGCTGCAGCTGGTCGAGTTGGGCGACAAGGCACCCGGCCCGGTGCGGGTGGATTTCGTCGAGGGTGCGGCGGCGCATCGACGTCAATTCGGTGGTGGCAGCGGGCAGATGATCGCCAAGGCGGTGGGCGTGCAATCGGGGATTCGCCCGCGCATTCTCGATGCGACCGCCGGGCTGGGGCGCGATGCCTTCGTGCTGGCCAGCCTGGGCTGCGACATGACGCTGATCGAGCGCCAGCCGCTGGTCGCGGCGCTGCTGGAAGACGGTCTGCAACGTGCTGCGCTGGATCTCGACGTGGCGCCCATCGCTGCGCGCATGCGCTTGCTCACTGGCAATGCCATCGAACTGATGCGCGCCTGGCAAGGTGAGCCGCCGCAGGTGATCTACCTCGACCCTATGTTCCCGCATCGCGACAAGAGTGCGCTGGTGAAGAAGGAAATGCGTCTGTTCCGCCCCTTCGTCGGTGACGATCTTGACGCGCCGGCGTTGCTCGAGGCGGCGCTGGCGCTGACCACCCATCGTGTGGTGGTCAAACGCCCGCGCAAGGCGCCGGCCATCGAAGGTGGCAAGCCCGGCTATGTGCTGGAAGGCAAATCCAGTCGCTACGACATCTATCCGAAGAAGAAATTGGAAGCCGGTGCCTAGAGTGCGCTGTCAGGGCCGATAAGCGCGCAGAAACAACTGTACCGCGTCCTGCACATGATGTTCCGCGGCGTCGCCCTGCAGCGGCTCACCACAGCCGATTAGCAGGCGGAAATGTGCGCCGCCCTTGAGCAGGCTGAAGAAATGATCGGCGGCCTGGCGCGGATCGTCCAGGCTCAGCAGGCCACGCCTGGCGGCCTTGTGCAGTAGCACTTCCATTTCTTCCTGCACCCGTTTAGGGCCGGCCTCGTAGAACACCTGCGACAGCTTGGAACCCTGGCTGGCCAGACTCACCATCATCCGGTGCATCTCCACCGATTCTCGGCTGTTGACCAGCGCCAGGAAACCGCGCGCGATTCCCAGCAACTGGCTTTCCAGCGGCACGTTATCTGGCAGCTCGAACAGCAGTTCCGGCAGCTGTTCCTCACACTTGGCCTTGATCGCCGCGGAGAACAGCGTCTCCTTGTCGGTGAAGTGGCTGTACACGGTCAGCTTGGAAACCCCGGCCTCGGCGGCGATGGCGTCCATGCTGCTGCCGTCGTAACCGTTTCGCAGGAACAGGCCCTTGGCCGCTTCCAGAATGGCGCGGCGTTTGGCGGGATCCTTCGGGCGACCGGGACCGGGAGGTTGTAACAACTTGTCTGGCATCAGCAGATTTTAATACTGGACTGGCGAGTTTGCTATTTTTACTATACCCGCCAGTACAAATATTCCAAAGGGCAACTCCGATAGCCTTGGCGCTGGTAGCGCCGTGAGCTTAGGGCCAGCCCCAAACCTTCTTCGAAAGGTCTTACTCATGTCCCGCCACGTTCTCCCCTTGATCGCTTCTCTGGGTCTGGTCTTTGTGTTGTCTGCCTGCGGCAATGGTGAGCAGATGGAGCAGCCGGTGCGTCCGGCCATGGTGGTGCAGCCGCAGCCGGCCACCGCCCTGGTCGACAGCTATCCGGGCGAGGTGCGTGCGCGCTACGAACCTGAGCTGGCCTTCCGCATCGCCGGCAAGGTGAGCAAGCGCATGGTGGATGTCGGCGATCGGGTGAAGAAGGACCAAGCACTGGCCGAGCTGGACCCGCAGGACGTACGTCTGCAGTTGGAAGCCACGCGCGCGCAGATGACGGCGGCCGAGGCCAACCTGCAGACCGTGCGCGCCGAGCGCGAACGCTACAAGGCGCTGCTCGGGCGCAATCTGGTCAGTCGCTCGCAGTTCGACAACGTCGAGAACCAGTACCGCGCCGGTGAAGCGCGCCTGAAACAGATCAAGGCCGAGTACGACGTGGCGCGCAACCAGACCGGCTATGCCGTATTGCGCGCCTCGCAGGATGGCGTGATCGCTCGCCGTGCGGTCGAGGTCGGGCAGGTGGTGGCCGCGGGGCAAACCGTGTTTACCCTGGCCGCCGATGGCGAGCGTGAAGTGTCGATCAGTCTGCCGGAGCAGAGCTTCGGTCGCTTCGAGATCGGTCAGGCGGTCGAGGTGGAGTTGTGGTCGCAACCCGATCAGCGCTTCCCTGGGCGCATTCGCGAGATGGCACCGGCTGCCGATCCGCAATCACGTACCTTCGCCGCTCGCGTCGCCTTCAGCGAAGGCAAGGTGCCGGCGGAGCTGGGGCAGAGCGCGCGCGTCTTCATCGCCAGCAACGGCGAGGTGCCGCTGGCCGTGCCGCTGTCGGCTCTCAGCGCCGAGCAGGGGCAGGCCTTCGTCTGGGTCATCGACCCCAGGGAGCACACCGTGCAGCGCCGACCGGTCCGCGTTGGCGCTTATGGTGACGACCGCGTGCCGGTGCTGGAGGGGCTTTCCGCATCCGACTGGGTGGTGGCCGCTGGCGTGCAGATGCTGCGCGAGGGGCTGAAAGTGCGCCCTGTTGATCGCGACAATCGCAATGTCGAATTGGCAGCCAAGGAGTAAGCGGGCATGAGCTTCAACCTGTCTGCCTGGGCGTTGCGTCATCGCCAGATCGTTCTCTACATCATGCTGCTGTTCGCCGTGGTGGGGGCGTTGTCCTACACCAAGCTGGGGCAGAGCGAAGACCCGCCTTTCACCTTCAAGGCCATGGTGATTCGCACCAACTGGCCGGGCGCGAGCGCCGAAGAGGTTTCGCGCCAGGTCACCGAACGCATCGAGAAGAAGCTGATGGAGACCGGCGAGTATGACCGCATCACCAGCTTCTCCCGCCCGGGTGAGTCGCAGGTCACCTTCATGGCGCGCGATTCCATGCGCAGCTCGCAGATTCCCGAGCTGTGGTACCAGGTGCGCAAGAAGATCAGCGATATTCGTCACACCTTGCCGCCCGGCATCCAGGGGCCGTTCTTCAACGACGAGTTCGGCACCACCTTCGGCAACATCTATGCGCTGACCGGCAACGGTTTCGACTATGCGGTGCTCAAGGACTATGCCGACCGCCTGCAATTGCAACTGCAGCGAGTCAGGGACGTTGGCAAGGTCGAGCTGGTGGGGCTGCAGGACGAGAAGATCTGGATCGAGCTGTCCAATACCAAGCTGGCGACTCTGGGTCTGCCGCTCTCCGCGGTGCAGCAGGCACTGGAGGCGCAGAACGCGGTGGCGGCTGCCGGCTTCTTCGAGACGTCCAGCGAGCGCATTCAGTTGCGCGTGACCGGGCGCTTCGAGTCCGTGCAGGAGATTCGTGATTTCCCCATTCGGGTTGGTGACCGCACCTTCCGCATTGCCGATGTGGCCGAGGTCAAGCGCGGGTTCAACGATCCACCTGCACCGCGCATGCGCTTCATGGGTGAGGACGCCATCGGCATTGCCGTGTCGATGAAGGACGGCGGCGACATCCTTGTGCTGGGCAAAGCGCTTGAGGGTGAATTCGCCCGCCTGCAGCAGACCCTGCCGCTGGGCATGGAGCTGCGCAAGGTGTCGGATCAGCCGGCGGCGGTGAAGGCCGGCGTGGGCGAGTTCGTCAAGGTACTGGTCGAGGCGCTGGTGATCGTGCTCGCGGTCAGCTTCTTCTCCCTGGGCGTGCGCACCGGCCTGGTGGTGGCGCTGGTGATCCCGCTGGTGCTGGCGATGACCTTTGCCGCCATGTACTACTTAGGCATCGGCCTGCACAAGATCTCGCTCGGCGCGCTGGTGCTCGGCCTGGGCCTGCTGGTGGACGATGCGATCATCGCGGTGGAGATGATGGCGATCAAGATGGAACAGGGCTATGACCGCTTCAAGGCGGCCAGTTTCGCCTGGACCAGCACCGCGTTTCCCATGCTTACCGGCACGCTGATCACCGCCGCGGGCTTTCTGCCCATCGCCACCGCGCAGTCCGGCACGGGCGAGTACACCCGTTCCATCTTCCAGGTGGTGGCCATCTCGCTGATCGCCTCGTGGATCGCCGCGGTGATGTTTGTGCCCTATCTGGGCGACAAGCTGTTGCCGGACCTGGCCAAGCTGCACGCGGCGAAACATGGCGGCAGCGATGGGGGCCATGACCCCTATTCGACGCCGTTCTACCGCCGCGTGCGCGCCACGGTCCAGTGGTGTGTGCGCCGTCGCGGCATTGTCATCCTGCTGACCATCGGCTTGTTCATCGGCTCGGTATTGCTGTTCCGCTTCGTGCCACAACAGTTCTTCCCGGCTTCCGGCCGCCTGGAGCTGATGGTCGACATCAAGTTGGAGGAGGGCGCCTCACTGAGCGCCACGGAGGCCGAGGTGCGTCGCCTGGAGCAACTGCTCAAGGAGCAGCCGGGCATCGACAACTATGTCGCCTATGTCGGCACCGGCTCACCGCGTTTCTACCTACCGCTGGATCAGCAGTTGCCTGCGGCGAGCTTCGCCCAGTTCGTGGTGCTAGCGTCGAGCATCGAGGAGCGCGAGCGCCTGCGTACCTGGCTGATCCAGACGATGAACGACCAGTTCCCTGCGCTGCGCAGCCGCGTCAGCCGCCTTGAGAACGGCCCGCCGGTGGGCTATCCGGTGCAGTTCCGCGTCAGCGGCGAGCATATCGCCGAGGTGCGCGCTCTGGCTCGTCAGGTGGCGGACAAGGTGCGCGAGAACCCGCATGTGGTGAACGTGCACCTGGACTGGGAGGAGCCGAGCAAGGTGGTGATCCTCAATATCGATCAGGATCGCGCGCGAGCGCTGGGGGTCAACACCGCCGAGCTGTCGCGCTTTCTGCAGGGCTCGCTGTCCGGCACCAGCGTCAGCCAGTACCGCGAAGGCAATGAGCTGATCGAGATTCTCCAGCGCGGCACACCGCAGGAACGCAAGGCGCTGAGCTTGCTGCCGAGTCTCGCGGTGCCGACCGACAGTGGGCGCAGCGTGGCCCTGTCGCAGGTGGCGACGCTGGAATACGGTTTCGAGGAAGGCATCATCTGGCATCGCAACCGCCTGCCCAACGTCACCGTGCGTGCCGACGTCTACGGCAGCCAGCAGCCGGCCAGCCTGACCCAGCAGATCCTGCCGACGCTGGAACCGATCCGCGCCGAGTTGCCGGATGGTTACCTGCTGGAGGTGGGCGGTACGGTGGAGGACTCGCAGCGCGGGCAGAAATCGGTGAACGCCGGTATCCCGCTGTTCATCGTGGTGGTGCTGACGCTGCTGATGCTGCAGCTCAGGAGCTTCTCGCGTTCGGCCATGGTGTTTCTCACCGCGCCGCTGGGGCTGATCGGCGTGACGCTGTTCCTGCTGATCTTCCGCCAGCCGTTCGGTTTCGTCGCCATGCTCGGCACCATCGCCCTGGCCGGGATGATCATGCGCAACTCGGTGATTCTGGTGGATCAGATCGAGCAGGACATCAGCCATGGCCTGGATCGCTGGCATGCCATCATCGAGGCCACGGTGCGGCGCTTCCGCCCCATCGTACTGACGGCGCTGGCCGCTGTGCTGGCGATGATTCCGCTATCGCGCAGCGTGTTCTTCGGGCCGATGGCGGTGGCCATCATGGGCGGTCTGGTGGTCGCCACGGCACTGACTCTGCTGTTCCTGCCGGCGCTCTACGCGGCCTGGTTCCGGGTCAAGGAAAGCGAGGCCCGCTAGCGCTACAGACGCGTTCGCGCGTTTCGCGGCAAAGCGCCCGGCGGACATGGCGGGGCAGGTGGCGGATATGGATAATGCGCGGTTTTCGCTGGCCCCGCCCGGGGCCGACGGGACGCCATCGTCCCGTGTTCGTCGGACGGCGCTGCTGCCGTCCCGTCTGGAGTCGTCATGTTCAGCCCGCTCGTCACCTTCCCGGCCCTGTATAGCGCCACCTTACTCATGCTGGCCGGTTCGGGGCTGTTCAGCACCTACATGGGGCTGCGCCTGACCGAGGAGGGAGCGGGCGACGCCTGGGTTGGCGGCCTGATGGCGGCCTATTACTTCGGCCTGGTATGCGGCGGCAAGTTCGGCCATAAGCTGATCGCCAGCGTTGGCCATATTCGCTCCTACGTCGCCTGCGCCGGCCTCGCCACGGTGATCGTGCTGCTGCATGTGCTGGTCGAGCGCCTGGAGGTCTGGCTGCTGCTGCGTTTCGTGATGGGCGCGGTGATGATGAACCAGTACATGGTGATCGAGAGCTGGCTCAACGAGCAGTCCGAAAACCACATGCGCGGCAAAGTTTTCGCCGGCTACATGGTGGCTGTGGACCTGGGCCTGGTGGTCGGCCAGGGCCTGCTGGCGATGAGCCCGACTCTGGATTACAAGCCGCTGGTGCTGGTGGCGATGTGCTTCGCCTCCTGCCTGATCCCGCTGGCCGTGACCCGTCGCGTGCACCCGGCCAAGCTGGTGGCTGCGCCGCTGGAAATCGGTTTTTTCTGGAAGCGTGTGCCACAGGCGCTGGGCAGTATTTTCGTCGCCGGACTGATGGTCGGCGCCTTCTACGGCCTGGCGCCGGTCTACGCCAGCCGCAGCGGGCTGGACACCACGCAGGCGAGCCTATTCGTGGCCATGTGCATCATCGCCGGCTTCTGTGCGCAGTGGCCGCTGGGCTGGCTGTCCGATCGTCTGGACCGCAGCTGGTTGATTCGTGGCAACGCCATCCTGCTGTGCCTGACCGCCATTCCCATGTGGGGGCTGTTCGACCTGCCGTACTGGCTGTTGCTGGCCAACGGCTTCGTCACCGGCATGTTGCTGTTCACCCTGTACCCACTGGCCGTGGCGCTGGGTAACGACCACGTCGAGCAATCACGCCGGGTGGCGCTGTCGGCCATGCTGCTGACCACCTATGGCGTTGGCGCCTGCATCGGCCCGTTGTTGGCAGGTTTCATGATGCAGCACTTCGGACCGGGCATGTTCTACATGCTGGTATCGCTCTATGCCGTGGTGCTGATCTTCTGGGTGCAGCCCAAGCGCGTTACCGGCCAGCATCGGGTCGACGAGGCGCCGCTCAGCCACGTGCCAATGCCGGATACGGTCAGCCCCATGGCCGCAGCGCTCGACCCGCGTGTGGACGAAGTGCCGGAAGAACTGCTAGTGGAAGCGCCAGCCAGCATCGGTCGTTCCGATGGCGAGCCGGACCCACAGAAATAAGCGCACGCAACGAAAAACGGGAGCCATCGGCTCCCGTTCTTTATCCAGTGGCGGACTTATTCGTCCATCTGCGATTGCAGGTAATTCTGCAGGCCGACGGCTGCGATCAGGCTTAGTTGGGTTTCCAGCCAGTCGATATGATCTTCTTCGGAGCAGAGAATCTCTTCGAGCAACTCGCGGCTGGCATAGTCACCGATGCTTTCGCAGTAGGCGATGGCGGCCTTGAGGTCGGCATGCGCCTTGTGCTCGATCTGCAAATCGCACTGGAGCATTTCCTGGGTGTTTTCGCCGATCAGAATCTTGCCCAGGTCCTGCAGATTGGGAATGCCTTCGAGAAAGAGAATGCGCTTGATCAGCTTGTCGGCGTGCTTCATCTCGTCGATGGACTCGTGGTACTCGTGCTCGCCGAGTTTTTTCAGGCCCCAGTCTTCATACATACGCGCATGCAGGAAGTACTGGTTGATGGCGACCAGTTCGTTACCAAGAATCTTGTTCAGGTGTTGAATGACCTTCTTGTCGCCTTTCATGACCGCTCCAGCTGTTTCAATGACCGTGATGGCTTTGAATTTTCTGTCGAGTTCTTTCCGCTGTCAAACCTAAGTTCTTGAAACATAAGTAAAAATAAAACTGAATAAGAATGTTTTTATTCCGCAACTTGGCGCCAAGTTATTGAAAAGGCGTAATAAAAAAGTTGCTGGAAGTTCTACTGCGGCTAAATCGCCTAAAAAGATGAGTGTTTTTATTTTTCAGCGGCCATAAAAAAGCCCCGCAAAGCGGGGCATGAGCACGCAGAATTCAGGCGGCGTGAGCGGAGTGCGGGTCTTGGCTGTCCAGGTAGTCCTGCAGGCGGGCCTGCTGTATTGGCGTCATGAACAGCCCCAGCTTGCTGCGCCGCCAAAGGATGTCGGCGCTGCTGCGCGCCCATTCTTCGCGGCGCAGATAATCCACTTCGCGGGTATAGAGGCCGGCGCCAAGGTGTTCGCCGAGGTCGGCGAGGTTGTGCACGCCTTCGAGCAGGCGCCAGGTGCGGCTGCCGTAAGTGGTGGCCCAGCGTCTGGCCAGGCTAGAAGGCAGCCAGCCATGACGTTCGCACAGAGCCTCGACCAAGGCGCTCTGGCTTTGCAGATCTTCGCCACCCGGCAGCGGTGCACTGGCCGTCCAGCTTGGGCCCAGGTGACTGAAGTAGGGTGCCAGTTGTTGTATGGCCGACTCGGCCAGCTTGCGGTAGGTGGTCAGCTTGCCGCCGAACACCGAGAGCAACGGCGCTTCGCCCGGCGTACCGGAGAGCGACAGGGTGTAATCGCGGGTGATGGCCGACGGCTCATCGGACTCGTCATCGCACAGCGGGCGCACGCCAGCGAAGCTGTGCAGGACGTCGGCCCGGCCGAGCTGTTGTTTGAAGTGGTCATTGACCACCTTGAGCAGGTAATCGGTTTCTTCGGCGGTGATCGCCACCTGGGCGGGGTCGCCCTGATATTCGCGGTCGGTGGTACCGATCAGGGTAAAGCGCTCCAGATAGGGGATGGCGAAGACGATGCGGCGATCTTCGTTCTGCAGGATGTAGGCCTGTTCGCCGTCGTACAGGCGCGGTACGACGATATGGCTGCCCTGGATCAGGCGGATGCCATAGGGCGACTGCTGCTTGAGGTCTTCACGGATGAAGCGCGCGACCCAGGGGCCGGCTGCGTTGACCAGTGCCCGGGCGCGAATCGACAGCAGGCTGCCGTCGTTGCGCTCCAGATGAATATGCCACAGGCCTTTACTGCGTCGGGCGCTGACGCAACGCGTACGTGGGTGAATGTGCGCGCCCTTGTCCCGCGCGGCCATGGCGTTGAGTACCACCAGACGGGCATCGTCCACCCAGCAGTCGGAATATTCGAAGCCGCGGCTGATCTCGGGTTTCAGCGGGCTGCCGGCACCGAAGCGCAGGCCGCGCGAGGCGGGCAGGCGCTCACGCTTACCCAGGTGGTCGTAAAGGAACAGACCAGCACGGATCATCCAGGCCGCACGTAGGTGCGGGCGGTGCGGCAGGATGAAGCGCATCGGCTTGACGATATGCGGCGCCTTGGCCAGCAGCACCTCGCGCTCTGCCAGGGCTTCGCGTACCAGGCGGAACTCGTGGTGCTCCAGATAGCGCAGGCCGCCGTGGATCAGCTTGCTGCTGGCAGAGGAGGTGTGGCTGGCCAGGTCGTCCTTTTCGCAAAGGAACACGGACAGGCCGCGACCGGCTGCATCGGCTGCGATGCCCACGCCATTGATACCGCCGCCAACGACGGCGAGGTCATAGACTTCCGCAACGGGGCTGGTGAATGGATCGTGGGGCATAGGGCACGCTCGGCTATTGGATTCGAATGTGTTTATGTTCACTTTCGAAAATATGCTAGACGAAGATGCGCAGCTTCGCTACCCCGGCACGCGATTGCGCGCCGAGCGGTAGGGGAAGGATCGGGTTTGTTGTAGGGCGGGTGTAACCCGCCGAGACGTTGCTGTCGGGTTGCACCCGCCCTATGCGATAGTCGTCGAGAGGCCAATCAGACCAGATCGAGCTGGACCTTGTGGCTGTGCAGCAGGCGGGTGATGGCAGCGGAGGGGGCGCTGTCGGTGAAGACGCGGTCGACCAGAGCGATGGAGCCCAGGCGCACCACGGCGTTACGCCCGAACTTGCTGGAGTCGGCGGCGAGGAAAACCTGACGCGCATTGTCGATGATGGCCTGTGAAACGCGGACTTCCTGATAGTCGAAATCGAGTAGGCTGCCATCTTCGTCGATGCCGCTGATGCCGACGATGGCGTAATCGACCTTGAACTGCTGGATGAAATCCACCGCGGTCTGGCCAACGATGCCGCCGTCACTGCGCACCGTGCCGCCAGCTACCAGCACCTCGAAATCGGCTTTGGCGCTGAGCTGGGCGGCGACGTGCAGGTTATTGGTGATGATCTTCAGTCCCTTGTGATTCTGCAGTTCGCGGGCAATGGCTTCGGTGGTGGTGCCGATGTTGATGAACAGCGAGGCGTGGTCGGGTATCTGCGCCGCCACGGCCTCGGCGATACGTTGTTTCTCCTCGCGCATCTGCCCGGCGCGCATGCCGTAGGCGGTGTTCTGAATGCTCGAGGCTTCGCAGGCGGCACCGCCATGGGTGCGGCGCAACAGGCCGTGTTCGGCCAGCTGATTGATGTCGCGGCGGATGGTCTGCGGGGTGACGGCGAACGCCTGGGCCAGTTCGTCGATGCTGACGTAGCCGCGCTCGCGGGCGAGATTGAGGATGTCCTGCTGTCGGGGAGCGAGATTCATGAGCGCTTCCTGTGATGGTCAGCCATTATAGGCTGTAGATGCGGAGGATTGCGGCCTGTTAAGGTAGGACATCTTTCACAGCGTTTTCACATTCGAACATGACTCCCGCAATCGATCTGTTGAAGAAGGCCAAGGCCGAACACCGTGTGCACAGTTACCAGCACGATCCCAAGGCGCCGTCCTACGGGCTGGAAGCGGCGGAAAAGCTGGGGCTGGCGCCCGAGCGCGTGTTCAAGACCTTGCTCGCGGCCACCGAGAAAGGCGAACTGCTGGTAGCCGTGGTGCCGGTAGGTGGCAGCCTCGATCTCAAGGCGCTGGCCGCAGCGGCCGGGGCGAAAAAGGCCGACATGGCCGACCCCAATGCAGCGCAGCGCGCCACCGGTTATCTGGTCGGCGGCATCAGCCCGCTGGGACAGAAGAAGCGCCTGCGCACCTTCATCGATGAGTCGGCGCGTCTGCATTCCACCATTCATGTCAGCGGCGGGCGGCGTGGGCTGGAGCTCGAGCTCTCGGCCGACACCCTGGCCCAGCATACTCAAGGACACTTTGCCGCTATCGGCAAAGCCTGAGTCGCGCAGTATGCTGCAAGCAAAATAAGTCATCCTGCGGTCAACTGCAGCGATCGTTGGCAATAACAACAAGGAACCTTGCATGTCTCAATACCTGCTAGCCATCGACCAGGGCACCACCAGCTCCCGCGCCATCATCTTCAGTGCTCAGGGCTTGCCGGTGGCGCGTGCTCAGCAGGAGTTCAAGCAGTACTTCCCGCAGGATGGCTGGGTCGAGCACGACGGCCAGGAGATCTGGCTGTCCACGCTAAAGGTCTGCCGTGACGCCATCGCCAGCAGTGGTCTGCAGCCCGAGGCGATCGCCGCCATCGGCATCACCAACCAGCGTGAAACCACGCTGGTCTGGGATGCTGCGACCGGCACGCCGATCCATCCGGCCATCGTCTGGCAAGATCGGCGCACCGCCGACTATTGCGCCGGGCTCAAGGAAAAAGGCCACGAAGCGATGGTCTCGGCCAAGACAGGTCTGCTGATCGACCCGTATTTTTCCGCCACCAAGCTGCGCTGGATTCTGCACAACGTGCCAGGCGCACAGGAGCGGGCGGAGCGCGGCGAGCTGCGTTTCGGTACGGTCGACAGCTTCCTGCTGTGGCGCCTGACCGATGGCAAGGTGCACCGTACCGGTGCCAGCAATGCCTCGCGTACGCTGATGTTCAACATTCATACCCAGCAGTGGGACCAAGAGCTGCTCGAGCTGTTCGGCATTCCTGCCAGCCTGCTGCCGGAAGTGCTCGACTGCGCCGCCGAGTTCGGCCATACCGAACACGAATTGCTCGGCGCCAGCATCCCGGTGCTGGGCATGGCCGGCGACCAGCAGGCGGCCCTGATCGGCCAGGCCTGCTTCAAACCCGGTATGGTCAAGAGCACCTATGGCACTGGCTGCTTCATGATTCAGAACACCGGCGAGCAGCCGGTGAGTTCGAAGAACCGTCTACTGACCACGGTGGGCTATCGCCTCGATGGCAAGGTCACCTACGCGGTCGAAGGCAGTATCTTCGTTGCCGGCGCCGCCGTGCAGTGGCTGCGCGACGGCATCAAGCTGATCAGTCATGCGCGCGAAAGCGAGGCCCTGGCCGAGGCGACGGGGGAGGCCTGCGGCGTCTATCTGGTGCCGGCCTTCACCGGTCTGGGCGCGCCTTACTGGGACCCGAAGGCGCGTGGTGCCATCTTCGGCCTGACCCGCGATACCGGGATCAAGGAGATCGTCACTGCCGGGCTGCAGTCGGTGTGCTACCAGACTCGCGACCTGCTCGAGGCCATGCGCCAGGACGGGGCGGCGGCGCCCAGTGCGCTGCGTGTGGACGGCGGCATGGTGGAAAACAACTGGGTCATGCAGTTTCTCGCCGATGTTCTCGGCGTCAGTGTCGAGCGGCCCGAAGTCACCGAGACCACTGCGCTCGGCGTCGCCTATCTGGCAGGGTTGAAACTCGGGCTATATCGCGACCTCGATGCCATCGCCAGTCACTGGCATCGCCAGCAGCGTTTCGAACCGCGGATGAACGACGCTCATCGTGAGCACCTCTACGCCGGCTGGCTGGATGCAGTGAAGCGGGTACGCAGCGAGCCCTGATCCGGCCCGTAGGTGCGGCTTCTGCCGCGAAGCCTCAGGGCATCTGGAAAACAGAAACTGTATCTGTTGCAGGTTAACTGGCGCAGGCATGCTGACGCTTCTCATCTGGCCAGGAACGCATCATGCCGCTCGCTTTTCATCAAGTTGACGCTTTTACCGAGCAACCTTTCGCGGGCAATCCCGCCATGGTTTATCGCCTGGATGCCTGGCTGGACGAGCCTTTGATGCAGCGTATCGCCGCCGAGCACAACCTGGCCGAGACGGCATTCGTGGTGAAGGAGGGGGAGGCCTGGCATATCCGCTGGTTCACCCCGACCAGCGAGGTGCCGCTGTGTGGCCATGCGACCCTGGCCAGCGCCAAGGTGCTGTTCGATCTCTATCACGAGGCGGGCGACGTACTGCAGTTCACCTGCCTGTCCGGCGCGTTGCGCGTAACTCGCCGGGGGGAGCGGCTGGAGCTGGATTTCCCTGTGCGTCCAGTGGTGCCGGTGGTTGCGTCGCTGCAAGCCGAGGTCGAGCGCGCGCTGGGACAGCCCGCGCAGCAGGTGTTGGCTCTGCTCAATGCCGATGGCAGCGTGCAGGAATTGATGGTGGTGCTGGCGTCCGAGGCGCAGGTGCGCGGCTTCACTCCCGATCTGCCGGCGCTCGCGGCATTACCGGGCCTTGGCGTGCTGATCACCGGGGCGGGCGAGCGGCATGACTTCGTCTCGCGTTACTTCGCGCCTGCCATCGGCATCGACGAAGACCCGGTGACCGGTTCGACACACTGCATGCTGGTGCCGTACTGGGCCGAATGCCTGGGGCGCAGCGAGCTCAGCGCCTTTCAGTGCTCGGTACGCGGCGGTGAGTTGCTCTGCCGTCTCGACGGTAGCCGGGTGAAGATCGCGGGCCACGCGCGGCATATCGCCAGCGGCCAGCTGATGCTCTGATCAGTTGCTGCTGACCCGGCGCACACCGCCGGAATCGCTCAGTTGCAACTGCGCCGCCACGCTGCCCAGGGCCGGGAAGGCCACCAGGTGATCGGCGGCGATGCGGATGCCCACCTCGTCGCCTGGCTGGTGGTCGGCATGGCTGGGGAAGATCGATTCCAGCTGGCTGCCGGTGGGCAGTTGCAGGCGATACAGGGTCGCGGCGCCGAGGAAGGTCTTGCCGACGATGCGTGCCTTCAGATGGCTGCCTTCATCGGCGACGATGTCATCCGGGCGCAGCAGCACATCCACCGCGCTGCCTTGTGCCCAGGTGTAGGCGCGGTTGCCGCAGATCACGCCGAGCTCGGTCTGTACCGTGTCCGGGCTGAGCAACTGGCCGCGGATGAAATAGCCCTGACCGATAAAGCTGGCGACGAAGGGCGTGAGCGGCTCGTGATAGAGGTTGAAGGGCGTGTCCCATTGTTCCAGGCGGCCGCCCTGGAATACGCCGACATGATCGCTGACCGCGAAAGCCTCTTCCTGATCATGGGTGACCAGAATGGCGCTGGTGCCGCGGGTCTTGAGGATATCGCGGACCTCGTGACTCAGGCGCCGGCGCAACTCGCCATCGAGGTTGGAAAAGGGTTCGTCGAGCAGCAGCAGCTTCGGTTCCGGCGCCAGGGCGCGGGCCAGGGCGACACGTTGTTGCTGCCCACCTGAGAGTTCGTGCGGGTAGCGCTTGGCCAGGTTGCCGAGCTTGACCAGCTCCAGCAGCTCCTGGGTGACGCGCTCGGCGTTGGCTTGCTTGCGGATGCCGAAGGCGACGTTCTCCGCCACGCTGAGGTGGGGGAACAGAGCGTAATCCTGAAACACCATGCCGATCTGGCGTTTTTCCGGTGCCAGGGTGAAACCGGCGCGGGAGATGATCTCGCCGTCGAGTTCGATCTCACCTTCGAGCACCGGCTCGAAACCGGCGATGGCGCGCAGCGTGGTGGTCTTGCCGCAGCCCGATGGGCCCAGCAGGCAGCCGATATCGCCAGCGTTGAGGTGCAGGTCGAGATCCTGCACCACCTTGTGGTTCTGGTAGCCGCAGTTCAGTCCGCGTAGCTGCAGCAGCGGCTGGCTCATGCGTGGTGGTACGCCGGTTCGACCAGCAGTTCGAGCAGCGCCTTCTGCGCGTGCAGGCGGTTTTCGGCCTGATTCCAGGCAACCGAGCGCGTGTCGTCGAGCATGTCGAGGCTGATTTCCTCACCGCGGTGCGCCGGCAGGCAGTGCATGAACAGCACATCTGGTGCGGCGTTATCGAGCAGTGCGGGGGTGACCTGATAAGGGCGGAACAGTGCCATGCGTTGTTCGGCTTCGTCTTCCTGGCCCATGGAGGCCCATACGTCGGTGCTCACCAGATGGGCGCCGGCCACGGCTTCGCGTGGGTCACGCAGCACCTGCACGCGGTCACCGGCCAGCGCGAGGAAGCGCGCGTCCGGTTCGTAACCCTCGGGGCAGGCAACCTTGAGCTGGAAGTCGAACTGAATCGCCGCTTCGATATAGGAGTTGCACATGTTGTTGCCGTCGCCGATCCAGGCCACCGTCTTGCCGGCGATGCTGCCGCGATGCTCGAGGAAGGTCTGCATGTCGGCCAACAGCTGGCAGGGATGCAGATCATCGGACAGGCCGTTGATCACCGGTACTTTCGATTTGGCGGCGAATTCGGTGAGGTTGCTGTGGGCGAAGGTACGGATCATCACTGCATCGAGCATGCTCGACATGACGATGGCCGCGTCGCCGATCGGCTCGCCACGACCCAGCTGGGTGTCGCGCGGCGAGAGGAAGATGGCCTGGCCGCCGAGCTGGATCATGCCGGCTTCGAACGACAGACGGGTGCGGGTCGAGGCCTTCTCGAAGATCATGCCCAGCACGCGATTCTTCAGCGGCTCGAACAGTACGCCGCGGTTGCGCAGGTCCTTCAGCTCGATGGCTCGGCGGATCAACCCCACCAGTTCGTCCGGTGTGTAATCCATCATCGAGAGGAAGTGTCTGACGCTCATCGTTAACTACCTTTATCACTACAGTTCGCAAGCCTGTGCCCGGTGACAAAACCGACAAAAACAGCAGAGCTTGCGGCAGGAGGCCGCAGGGTGCGACGAAACAGGGGAAGGCGCGATCCTATAAGGAAATGACGAGACGGCGCAAGTTGCCGCCCGCGAGCGCGCAGAATCCTGTTTTACAAGCCTTTTTGCCAAAGCTTTGGCGCCAGCGATATCGAAGACTTCAGCGCCTGAATCGGCACCCATGATGCCTGCCGATTCACGGGACGAACGCTGCTGGCGTCGTCCCCAGGCTCGGCCCATAGTGCGAAACCTGCGACCTGACCGGTCGTCTCGGATCAGAACAAGAGGCCAGGCCATGACCAAGTCCCTCCATTACCGTGCGTGCCACCTGTGCGAAGCCATCTGCGGCCTTGCCATCGAAACCGAAACTCAGCCTGACGGCACCATGCAGATCCGCTCGATCAAGGGCGATGCGCAGGACAGCTTCAGCCGTGGCCATATCTGCCCCAAGGCGGTGGCGCTGCAGGATATCCAGAACGATCCCAATCGCATTCGCCAGCCCATGCGCCGTATCGGCGAGCAGTGGCAGGCCATCGACTGGGATGAGGCGTTCGAGCTGGTGGCGGAGCGCCTGAGCGCCATCCAGGCCGAGCACGGGCAGAACGCCGTGGCCGTTTATCAGGGCAACCCCAGCGTGCACAACTACGGGTTGCTGACTCACAGCAACTACTTCCTTGGCCAGATGAAAACCCGCAATCGCTTCTCGGCCACCTCGGTCGACCAGCTGCCGCACCACCTGACCAGTCTCCTGATGTATGGCCACGGCCTGCTGATCCCGATTCCCGATATCGATCACACCGACTTCATGCTGATCCTCGGCGGCAACCCCCTGGCCTCCAACGGCAGCATCATGACCGTGCCGGACGTGGAAAAGCGCCTGAAGGCCATCCAGGCTCGTGGCGGCAAGCTGGTGGTGGTCGACCCGCGGCGCAGTGAAACCGCGGCCATCGCCGATCAGCACCTGTTCGTGCGCCCCGGCAGCGATGCCGCGCTGCTGCTGGCGCTGCTCAACACCCTGTTCGAGGAGGGCCTGACCCGCGACAGCCATCTGCCGGTGGAAGGGCTGCAGCAGGTGCGCGCGGCGATCGCCGACTTCCACGCCGAGGCGATGAGCGCTCGCTGTGGTGTGCCGGCTGAGACCATTCGGCAACTGGCGCGTGATTTTGCCGCAGCCGACAAGGCGGTGTGCTACGGCCGTATGGGGGTGTCCACCCAGGCTTTCGGCACGATGTGCCAATGGCTGGTGCAACTGATCAATCTGGTGACCGGCAATCTGGACCGCGTCGGCGGCGTGCTTTGCACCTCGCCGGCGGTGGATCTGGTGGCGAGTACTTCCGGGGGCCATTTCAATCGCTGGCAGAGCCGCGTGGCCGGCCTGCCGGAATATGGCGGCGAGCTGCCTGTCTCGGCGCTGGCCGAAGAGATGCTCACCCCCGGTGAAGGGCAGATCCGCGCGCTGGTCACGGTAGCCGGCAACCCGGTGCTGTCGACGCCCAACGGGCGCCAATTGGAGCGGGGGCTGGACGACCTGGATTTCATGCTCTCGGTGGATTTCTACATCAACGAAACCACCCGTTACGCCGACCTGATCCTGCCGCCGACCGCGCCGCTGGAGCATGATCATTACGACACCACCTTCAATGTGTTCGCGGTGCGTAATGTCACCCGTTTCAACGAGGCTGTGCTGGCCAAGCCGGACGGCGCACTGCACGACTGGGAAATTTTCGTCGGTCTGGCCAAGGCCTTTGCCGCGCGCAACAACCTTGAACTGAAGCCGACCATGGCGCCGGAGCAGATGATCGACATGGGTCTGCGCTTCGGCGCCTATGGTGATCGCAGCGAGCACAAGCTTAGCCTGGCCAGCTTGCGCGAGCATCCCCATGGTCTCGACCTGGGACCTCTGCAACCGAACCTGGCGGCACGGCTGAAAACTCCGAGCAAGGCCGTGCAGGCGGCGCCCGAGCCGTTGCTGGCGGACCTGGCGCGCTTTGCCGGGCAGGAGCAGCCTGGCGCTAATGAACTGCTGCTGATCGGCCGCCGCCATGTGCGCAGCAACAATTCCTGGATGCACAACTATCACCGTTTGGTAAAGGGCAAGCCGCGTCATCAGTTGCTGATGAACCCGGCGGACCTGGCCAGTCGTGGCCTGGCCGATGGGCAGCGGGTACAGGTGCGTTCGCGCGTCGGCAGCATCGAAGTGGAGGTGGCGGCCAGCGACGAGGTGATGGCCGGTGTGGTCAGTTTGCCGCATGGTTGGGGCCACGCCCGGCCGGGCGTGCAGTTGGACATCGCCCGTGCCCAGCCCGGCGCCAGCGCCAATGACCTGACCGACGACCGCCGCCTCGATGCACTGTCCGGCAATGCGGTGCTCAATGGCGTGCCGGTTGAGGTGGTGGCTGCTTAGTTCGAATACGATCCGGGGTCGTATTGAGGCAATGTGGCGACGGCAAGGCCGAGCATTATGCTCGGCTTTTCGCTACAATCGCGCCACCGTGGCGACCGTCGGGTCGCGAAGTCTATGCTGAGGTGCCCCATGGATATCATCGAAACCATCAAAGAGCAGATCGCCAACAACACCGTTCTGCTGTACATGAAAGGCTCGCCCAACGCCCCGCAGTGTGGCTTCTCTGCCCGTGCTGCGCAGGTGGTGATGGGCTGCGGCGAGAAGTTCGCCTATGTCGACATCCTGCAGAACCCGGAAATCCGCGCCAACCTGCCGAAGTACGCCAACTGGCCGACCTTCCCGCAGCTGTGGGTCGGTGGTGAGCTGGTCGGCGGTAGCGACATCCTCACCGAGATGTACGAGAAGGGCGAACTGCAAACCCTGATCAAGGACGCCGTAGGCAAAGCCGAGGCCTGATCGCCGCGCTCGCAAAAAAGAACCCGCCTAGGCGGGTTCTTTCATTTCTGCCGCAGGCTTTCTACTTCTGCAGCCATTGGCCGTTCAGCTGGATGAACTGGCCCTTGGGCGTGCGCTCGATGGCCTTCTTGCCGGCGATGGCTTCTACGTCGTTCAGGCTGATGCCGTTGTCCTTGGCCACTTTCTGGTATTCGGCGCGGCGTGCCTGATTGATCAGGCGCGCGATTTCGTCGGCCTGGCCGCCGGGCTTGACCACACCCAGATAGCCGTTGGGCTGCTCGCCGAGCTGGCCGCTGGCCTTGGCGTCGCCCAGGGCACTCATGGCCTGGTTGAGGTTCAGCGCATAGGCCGGCAGGCTCAGGGTCAGCGCCAGGAGCAGGGTCGAAATATATCGGGTCATCATGCTTCTCCTTAGAACAGGCCGCTGTCTTCGTTGAAGACGTTGTCCAGCGCCTTGTCCACCTTGATGTAGATCTCGTGCTCGACCTTGACGTTGAGGTTGATGTTGATCGGCTCGTTGGGCATGGCCAACTGCACCGTCGGGGTACAGGCCTGGCACAGCAATGCCAGACTCAGGGCGGCGAGGAGGCGGTACGTGCGCATGGCGCTACTCCTTGGTTTCTTGAGGGACACGCTGGCGCATCCGTTGCTGAATCCGTTGCTGGATGATGTCGCTGACCTTGTCGGTCAGTTGCAGGCTCGCCAGCAGGGTCGGAATGTCTTCTTCAAGGTTGATGTTGAAGTGAATCGGACGGCCCTGTTCGATGGCCGGGTTCTGTCCATGTAGACGCATACCGAGGCGCAGTGTGCCGGACGGCTCGTAGTCGAGGCTACTGCTGAGCAGATCGTAGTGGAAGTCTTCCAGCGCGTCGGTGACCAGCTTCATACCCGGGTTGGCCTGGCCCATGGCACGGATGCGCGGCGATTGAAAGCGCAGGCGGCCGCCTGGAGCGCGCGCTTCGATCAATCCCTGCTCGATGCTGATCGTCTCGCTCAGGCGCAGCGGCAGGGTACCGTCGAGCAGGCCGTTGCCCTCCAGCCCCTCGGCCGGATACACGCGAAACAGCTCCTGCAGGTCCAGGCCGCTGAGCTTCAGGGGCAGCAGCTGGCTGGGTTGGTCCAATGCCCAGGTCGCCGGTTCCAGGCGCAGGTTGCCGCCAAGAATGCCCAGCTCGGCGCGCTGATGGCTGAGGCTGCCGGCCAGAGGGCGTTGCAGGCTGGCCTTATAGCTGGCCTGCAGCTGCAACGGGCCGAGGGCGATGCCTGGATCGATCTGTTTCGCGCTGAGGCTGGGCAGCTCCAGGGTGAGGCGATCGCCAGCCAGTTGCAGGCGCAGTTCGCCGTCCACACCGCTCAGCGTGCTGCGGTCGTAGATGCCGGCCAGACCCTTGCCGCTCAGGCGAGCGCTCAGCTGCAGAGGCTTGTTGGCGGGTAGGCGCAGACTGGCTTCGCCCTGCAGGCGGCCGTTGTCCAGGGTCAGCAATGGCGGCCAACTGGCCAGGGTTTGCGCCAGCGGGTTACCGGCGCGCAGAAAGAGTTCATCGAGCGTGGCCTTCAGCACCAGCCCGTCGGCGCTGTTGTTCAGGCCCAGGGCCAGGCTCAGGCCGGAGTCGACCAGCAGGGCGCCATCGAGCGCCTGGCGGACGCTGTCGGCCTGCAGCCGGCCCTGCCATTGCCAGCTCTGGGGCTGCAGTTGCGGATGCTGCAGGCTCTGCACGCGCAGCGCCAGTGGGCCGGACAGCGTAGGTGCAGTCGGCGCGCCGATGATGCCGAGGCCGGCCAGGATCAGTTGCGCCTGCTGCAGGTCCAGCTCGGCGACGCGCAGGCGCTGGATGGCCAGGCGCGAGTCGTCGGCGACCGCCAGTTGCAGTTGCTGCGCCGTGGCATTGCCGGATAGCGCCAGGTTCAGTCGCAGGCCATCGGCGCGAGTAGCACCCAGATCGACGCGTTTGCTGCGAGCTTCGAGCCGCAGCTGGCGCACGTCCAGCGCCCAATCGCGCGACTGCTGCAGGCCGAGTTCGGCGTTCGCCTGCACCTCCAGCGCGCCTTGCCCGCTGAGCGTGAGGCCTACGGCCAGTTCGTTGTCAGCGCTGCCTTGTAGCGGCACCAGCTGCATATTTAGCTGGCCTGGCTGCAAACCGCTTGGCAGGGCGGTCAGCCAGGGCGCGTCCTGCGCGTCGAGTTGCAGGTCGCCGTGCAGCTTGCGCGCCTGCCAGACGCCTGTGGTATTGCGCAGGTCTAGCTGCAGTTCACCGCTGAGCAGGCCGACGCCGGGCATTGGCCAGGGCTGCGGCAGCTGGGCGTCGACACGCAGCCATCCCGGTGCGACCAGCAACTCGCCGAACTGGCGGGTGCTCTGCGGCAGCTGCAATTGCCACTGCGCGATGATGCCGGCTTGCTGCGGCGTCGCTGGCAGGTTGGCCGTGTCTAGTGATGTCCATTCGCTCAGCCAGACGGCGACCCAGGCGATTTCCTGTAGCGGTGCCAGTAGCAGGTCGCCGTTCCATTGCAGTGCATCGCCCTGAGCGGCCAGGTCGCTGCGCAGCTCCAGTTGCTGCTGTTCATCGAGGTGCAGGGTCAGCTGCAGTTGGCGTGGGCTGTCCAAGGCGCCGTCGAGCCCCTGTAAGCGCGCCTGCAAGAGTGCGCTGTGGCTTTCGCGTAGCAGTCGCAGGCGCAGCTGCAGGGCATCGCCCAGGCGCTGCAGGTCGAGCTCGCCATCGACTGCGCACCGGCCCTTGGCGCACGGCAGTTGCGCCTGTACATCGCGCAGTTCGATCTGCCTCGGCAGCCAGGGCAGGGCGTCAAGTATCGTCTGGAGGGTAACGTCCAGGTCGCTGTCTGCCGGGTTCTGCGCTGCTGTCTCGGCCGGCAGCCAGTCCACTCGCAGACCCTGTGCAGCCAGGCGGTAGCGCGGCGTTTCGCTGGCCAGCCATTGCAGCTGCAACTGCCTGGCATGGGCATGCAGTTCGCCCTGCTGACGCTGCACCAGGCTCACCTCATGCAGTTGCAGACCGCGCCAGGTTAGGCTGAAGCCTTGCCAATCCAGCTCGACATGCTGTGCTTCCAGCAACTGCTTAACGCGATAGCCGGCGTAGCCGGCCAGTAGCGACAACAGCGCCAGAATCGCTACGCAGATGCTCAGCCAGAAACGCCGGCGGCTCATGAGTTCTCCTTGCCAAGGCCTGTTGCGCGACGGTACCCCATGCTCCGGAGGGTGCCAAGCCGCTCCATGGCGTTGTGTATGGCGCTGGCACGACCATGCGCCCTGGCTGTGCACAACCTCAAACGCAAGCATGCGCTGATTGTGTTCGGCGAGGGGAAAGCTGGCGTTTTTATGGCGCGTTCAGCCTTCTCCCTCAGTCGAGTGGGTGAGAGGAAGCCAAGCGCCTGCTGTCTTGGGTGAACAGATCGCTGCCGTTTCGCTGTGCGCCGTTTCTGCTGCGGGAGCCGTTAGCGCAGCCCGCATGAACACTGCATTGGCCGTTTGCATGCCCCGAAACAGAGCGCTGCGCGGATATGTCGCAGCGAGTTGTGCACAATGCTGAAGCAGGCTGTCACATCACTGTCAGAAACGCCGCTAAGCGTTTGATTTTTCGTGGTTGATTTTTAAGTCAATGAAAAATATGAATTTTTCCCATTGGCGAAAAAATCGACAGTTTGTCTCAAAGCCCCTAACCATCGGGCCTTGCACCTCTTTCGAGCAAGTTGTTCACGGACTTATCCACAGCTTCTGTGGATTGTGACGGAACTCTTTTTAGCAGTGGCAATCGATTCGTCCGGCGAGACTTTACCTTCGGGAAAAAAAGAGTAGAGTGGCGCGCCCCGGCAGTCACCCCTCCGTTATTTATGCCTCGCGCTTTACCTTCGTCATCCTCCGCAGCTCGTTCCGGTTCTTCACGTCTGCCCATGCGCGTTGCGCTATGGCTGCTCGACAGCCCGCGCCTGGGACAAACGCCCAGCGTAAAGCGCATCGCCGGCAACCTGCTCAAGCAGCCCGCGCGCAAAGGTTGCGTGCAGGCGCAAAGCCGCCTGGGCCAGCTGCTCTGCCGCGACTGCGGCAACACTCGCGACCGTCGTATCGGTTATGAACTACTGCGCCAGGCCGCTCGTGCCGGCGACCGTGGTGCCCAGCTGGAGCTGGAGCGCCTGTCACGCTGAGTGCGTGCTAGCCCCCGTGTGAATCGCCGGCTGGGTATACTGCTCGGCGGTCCAACATGGAGCGTCTATGCCAATCGATCCTCTTTCTCTTGCCATCGGTGCGGTCGTCGCGCTGGTCCCGCTGTTGGCGGCGCTCTGGTCATTGCAACGCCGGCTGACGCGCGAACAAGGCGAGCAGGCGCTGCTGCAGGAACGGCTGGAGCATGCCCAGCTGAGCCAGGCCGGTCTGCTGGCGCAACTCGATGCCTGCCGTGCAGAACTGGCCGAGGTCAGCGAGATCAAGGTGGACCAGCAGACCGAGCTGGCCGGCCTGCGCCGTGAAAACGAACTGCTGCAGCAGGAACGGCAGATCGCCCGCGAGGCCGCGCAATCCTGGAACCAGCAGCGCGAGCGCCACGAAGCCGAGCTACGCCGTCTGACCGCAGAATGTGCGGCGCTGGCAGCTGAGCTGCAGGAAAACCGCGATAACCAGCAGCAGCGTCTCGATGACCTGCAGGGCGCGCGCAATGAGCTGCGCGCGCAGTTCTCCGAATTGGCGACGAAGATTTTCGACGAGCGCGAGCAGCGTTTCGCCGAGACCAGTCAGCAGCGCCTCGGTCAGTTGCTCGACCCGCTCAAGGAGCGTATCCAGGCGTTCGAGAAGCGCGTCGACGAAAGTTATCAACAAGAGGCGCGTGAACGCTTTTCCCTGAGCAAGGAGCTGGAGCGCCTGCAGCAGCTCAACCAGCGCCTGGGCGACGAGGCGACCAACCTCACGCTTGCTCTCAAGGGGCAGAAGACCCAAGGCAACTGGGGCGAGCTGGTGCTGGAGCGTGTGCTGGAGCATGCCGGCCTGGAGAAGGGACGCGAATACCAGACCCAGGTCAGCCTCAAGGGCGCTGGCGGTGAGCGCTTCCAGCCTGACGTGCTGATCCGTCTGCCAGGCGACAAGCAGGTGATCGTCGACGCCAAGGTCAGCCTCAGTGCCTACCAGCAGTACGTCTCGGCGGTGGACGAGCCGATTCGCCAGCAGGCGCTCAAGCAACACCTGATTTCCCTGCGCAGCCACCTCAAGGGCCTGTCCGGCAAGGACTACCAGCGCCTCGAAGGCTTGCACAGCCTGGATTTCGTCCTGCTCTTCGTGCCCATCGAAGCCGCGTTCGCCACGGCGCTGCAGGCCGAACCGGACCTGTTCCAGGAAGCCTTCGCGCAGCAGGTGGTGATCGTCAGCCCGACCACCTTGCTGGCGACCCTGCGGGTGATCGACAGCCTCTGGCGCCAGGAGCGCCAGGGGCAGAACGCGCGCGAGATCGCCGAGCGCGCCGGCCAGCTGTACGACAAGTTCGTGGCCTTCGTCGCCGATCTGGATGAGATGGGCAGTCGCCTGCAGCAGTTGGACAAGGCCTACGCCAGCGCGCGCAACAAACTGGTCGACGGCCGCGGCAATCTCGTTGGCCGTGTGGAAAACCTCAAGTTGCTCGGCGCCCGCGCGAGCAAGAGTTTGCCTGCCGATCTGCTCGAACGTTCTTCCGATTTGCCGGCGCTGGACGAGTTGGGCGAGTAAGCCACAGCCAGTCGTAAAGAGTAGGGCGGGTGCAACCCGCCGTTAATGTGCTGGCGGGCTGCATTCGCCTTACAAGCGCAAAGGGCCGGCGACCTTGTAAAAACGGCGGGTGCTTGCTAACCGCGCAACACCAGATGACGACTGAGCAGGGCGCGCAGCGCAGCCGGCTTGACCGGCTTGGGCAGGTAGTCGAGGCCGGCGGCATGCACCTCGGCGACCAGCTCCGGGCGGCCGTCGGCGCTGATCACCACGCCGGGCACGGGCTCGCCCAGGCGGGTGCGTAGCCAGGCCATCAGCTCGGTGCCGGTCTCGCCTTCGTCCAGGTGGTAGTCGACCAGGGCCAACTGCGGGTGCACGTCCTCGCTGAGCAGGTGTTCGCACTCCAGACGGTTGCGCGCTGTCCACACCTGGCAGCCCCAGCGCGACAGCAGGCTGTGCATGCCGGTGAGGATGCTGTCCTCGTTGTCGATGCAGATCACCTGGGTGCCTTGCAGCGGCTGGCCGTCAACAGCGGATACGGCCGGGCCTTGCGGCTTCGGCGCCGGTTTCCTCGCCAGCGGCACGCTGACGCTGAACACGCTGCCCTTGCCTGGCCAGGAGCGCACCTCCAGGCGATGGCCGAGCACGCGGCACAGGCCGTCGGCAATCGCCAGACCCAGCCCCAGGCCTTTCTCGGCGCGGGTCTGGTGGCTGTCCAGGCGTTTGAATTCCTCGAAGATCACCTTGCGCTTGTCCTCGGGGATGCCCATGCCGCGGTCCCACACTTCCAGACGCAATTGCTCGCCCTCGCGGCGTACGCCCAGCACCACGCGGCCCTTGGCGTAGCGAAACGCGTTGGTCAGGAAGTTCTGCAACACCCGGCGCAGCAGCTTGATGTCGCTGTCGATCCAGTGCCGACTGCCATGCACGCGCAGGTCGATGCCCTGTTCCGCAGCCAGCACACCGAACTCGGCGGCTAGGGTGTCGAACAGGTTGGAGAGGGCGAAGGGGTGGCGATCCGGCGTGATCCGCCCGTTCTCCAGACGTGAGATATCCAGCAGGTCGGTGATCAGGTCTTCCGCTGAGCGCAGCGAGCTGTCCAGGTGCCGGACCAGCTCTTGCGCTTCGCTGGGCAACGCATCGTTCTGATGGGCCAGCGCTGCGGAGAACAGGCGCGCAGCATTGAGGGGCTGCATCAGGTCATGGCTGACCGCCGCCAGGAAGCGCGTCTTCGACTGGTTGGCGGCCTCGGCGTGGGCCTTGGCCTCGGTCAGCGCCTGGTTCAGTTTCGACAGCTCAAAGGTACGCTCGGCCACCCGCCGCTCCAGGCTCTCGTTGGCATCCTTGAGGGCGCGCTCGGCTTCGCGGAATTCGGTGATGTCGGTGAAGCTCATGACGAAGCCGCCGCCCGGCATGGGATTGCCGATCAGCTCGATCACCCGGCCGTTGGGGAATACCCGTTCATAGCTGTGCGCAGTGCCCTGGCGCATCCAGTACAGGCGCTTGGCGACGTTCTCTTCGACGTTGCCGCCACCGAGCATGCCACGCTCGGCGTTGAAGCGGATGATCTCGGCAATCGGCCGCCCCACGTAAATCAGGCCTTCGGGATACTCGAACAATTCCAGGTAGCGATGGTTCCAGGCCACCAGGCGCAGGTTCTGGTCGACCACGCTGATGCCCTGGGTAATGTTCTCGATCGCGCCCTGCAGCAGGGCACGGTTGAACTGCAGCACCTCGCTGGCCTCGTCGACGATGCGCACCACATCCTCGACCTGCATCTCGCGGCCTTCGATGGCGGCCTTGACCACCGCACGGGTGCTCGAGGCGCCTAGCACGCCGGCGAGCAGGCGCTCGGTGTGGGCGATCCATTCGCTGTTGGCCGGCTGGTTGGGATCGAAGGCCTTGTTCTTGCCTTGGCGCAGGGCGAAGCGGGTGAAACTCTGGCGCGCACGCTCCTCGCCAACGAAGCGGCTGGAGAGCATCAGCAGGTCACCGACCTGCACCGCCAGCAGGCTGCGGCCGCTGGGCTTGGTGCCCAGATCGTGGCCGATGAAGCGCCCGGCCTGCCAGTGCTCGGAAACGCGGGTTCGGGAGAACCAGGACACCCAGGCGAACAACAGCATGTTGCCGGCCAGCGACAGCACCACGCCGCGCGTCAGCGGGTCGACCTGCAGGCCGATGGGGGCGTAGAGCAGGGCGGTGAGGCCGGGGAAGCTGTCCAGCGACCAGCCCATGCCGCGTGCCGCCAGCGGCAGCACCAGGGTGTAGAACCAGAGCATGGCGCCGACGATCAGGCCGGCGAACACGCCGCGGCGATTGGCCTGCTTCCACACCAGGGCGCCGAACATGGCCGGCGCCAGCTGGCCGATGGCGGCGAACGACACCTGGCCGATGGTCGCCAGGCTGGTGCCCTCGCCAAGCAGGCGATAGCAGACGTAGGCCAGCAGCAGAATCAGCACGATGCTGACCCGGCGGGCGGTGAGCATCCAATGGCGAAACGCCTCGAACGGCCGCTCGGTGCTCTGCCGGCGCAGCAGCCAGGGCAGCAGCATGTCGTTGGAAATCATGGTCGATAGCGCCACCGAGGCGACGATCACCATGCCAGTGGCCGCCGAGGCGCCGCCGATGAAGGCCAGTACCGCCAGCCCCGGATGGGCCTCGGCCAGCGGCAGGCTGATGACGAAGGAGTCCGGCGTGATGCCGGCCGGCAGCAGCATCTGCCCGGCCAGGGCGATGGGCACGACGAACAGCACGGCCAGCACCAGGTAGGCGGGAAACACCCAACGTGCCAGGCGCAGGTCCTTGGGCTCGATATTCTCCACCACGGTGACGTGGAACTGCCGTGGCAGGCAGACGATGGCGATCATGGCCATGCCGGTCTGCACCAGCATCGCCGGCCAGTTCACCGCCTCGTTCCAGAAGTCGTCCAGCTCGGCAGTATTGTGTGCCTGCTGCAGCAGGTCGTTGAAACCGTTGTACAGGCCGAAGGTGACGAAGGCGCCGACGGCAAGGAAGGCCAGCAGCTTGACCAGCGATTCGAAGGCGATGGCCAGCACCATGCCGCGGTGGTGCTCGGTGACATCGAGGTTGCGCGTGCCGAACAGGATGGTGAACAGCGCCAGTGCCAGCGACACGATCAGAGCGGTGTCCTGGGCGCTGGTGCCGGTGTCCTGGGCGTGTTCGCCAATCAACAGGTTGACTCCGAGTACGATGCCCTTGAGCTGCAGGGCGATGTAGGGCAGCACGCCGACCAGGCAGATCAGTGCGACGACGATGGCCAGCGACTGCGACTTGCCGTAGCGCGCGGCGATGAAGTCGGCGATCGAGGTGATGTTCTCCTGTTTGCTGATCATCACCATCTTCTGCAGCACCCAGGGCATGGTCAGCAGCAGGATGATCGGGCCGAGGTAGATCGGCAGGAACGACCACAGTTGTTCGGCAGCCTGGCCGACGGCACCGAAGAAGGTCCAACTGGTGCAATACACCGCCAGCGACAGCGAATATACCCACGCGCGGACTTTCGGCGGCATGGGCGCACTGCGGCGGTCGCCATAGAAGGCGATGGCGAAAAGGATGGCCATGTAGATCAGGGCGACCGCGGCGATCAGCCCGGGGGACAGCGACATGCAGACTCCGAAACACGCAGTGGAACGAAACAGGACGAAACGATGTTGATCAGTGTTGCACAAAGCCGGACGCTGTCGGCTGCGACCAAGGTCGCAGCCAGGCAGCTGTGCTTTGCGACGGGACTCGATTGTGCAGCAGCGCAGGGGCTGATAGCGTGGTCGGTTTGCGATTCTGCCCAAGGACGGACCCGAGGAAGCCCCTATGTTCAAGCCGCAACTGGTGACGTTGCAACGTGGCGCTTTGCGCCTGGAACCGCTCTCCGATGCGGACATCCCCGCCCTGGTAGCACTGGCTGAGGCCAATCGCGAGGAGCTGCTGTACATGAGCGGTACCCAGCGCCTGGACTGGTACCGCAGCGCCCTGGCCGATCTGCGCGAGCAGCGCGCGCTACCTTTCGTTATTCGCCTGGGTGACGAGCTGGTGGGCACCACCCGCTTCGCCGATTTCATGAACGCCCTGCCGGCCTGCGAAATCGGCTGGACCTGGCTCGATCGCAATCAGCATGGCAGCGGCCTGAACACCACCATCAAGTACCTTATGCTCAGGCATGCCTTCGACAACTGGGGCATGGTCCGCGTACAGCTGAAAACCGCCGCCAGCAACCAGCGTTCGCAACGCGCCATCGAGAAACTGGGCGCCGTCCGTGAAGGTCTGCTGCGCAACCATCGTCGGCTGGCCGATGGCCGTCTCGACGATACCGTGCTGTACAGCATCACCGATCAGGAATGGCCGGCGCTGCGAGAGGCGATGGAGGCGGGCTTCGGCGCCTGAGCTGCATGCAAATTCGCGAGCAGACCCGCTTCTGGCAAGCTCCCGCATTGAGCGGAGTCGAGCTGTTGCAGGCGCGCTACCTGGAACAACGCTTCGCGCCTCATGTGCATGAGGGCTTCGTTTTCACCGTGATCGAGCACGGTGCCCAGCGCTTTCATCACCGTGGCAGCGACCACCTGGCACCGCAGGGCAGCATGGTGCTGATCAACCCGGACGAAGTGCACACCGGCTCCAAGGCGCATGACGACGGCTGGCGCTATCGCGGCTTCTATCCGGGTAATGATCAGGTGCTGGGTGCGCTGCAGGAGCTGGGCCTGGCCAGGGCGGGCATGCCGTCGTTTTCCTTCAGCGTGCTGCATGATCCGCAGTTGCACAGCGCCTTCCTGCAACTGCATCGCCTGCTCGAGGACGGCGCTGAAGCACTGCAGCAGCAACTAGCCTGGCGTGAGGCGATTCTGCTGCTGTTCCAGCGTCATGCACGGCTGGCCGAACCGCCTGCGCCCGGGCGCGAGCCCTGGGCCGTGGCCTGTGCCAAGCAGATGCTCGCCGACCGCCTGATCGAGCCACCTTCCCTGGAAGAGCTGGCGGCTGCGGTCAATCTCTCACCCTTTCATTTCGCCCGGGTGTTTCGCCGTGCGACCGGGCTGCCGCCGCATGCCTGGCTCAAGCAACGTCGTCTGGAACAGGCGCGTGCGTTGCTCAGGACCGGCTGCACGGCGGTCGCCGTGGCCATGCAGCTGGGCTTTGCCGACCAGAGCCACCTGTCGCGACAGTTCAAGCAGGCCTACGGCGTCAGCCCTGGCGAGTATCGCAGCGCCGTGGCGCGCAACTGACAGCAGCGAAAACCAGACGTAAAAAAGCCGGCGCTCCTTACGGAGGCGCCGGCTTTTTCAGCCCGCTGCGTCGATCAGAATTCGTGATCGGCGGTGTCCGGGTTCAGGTCGCCGATGCCCAGCTTGCCCGCGGCCTGCTCGATGGCGCCAGTCTGCTTGACCAGGGCGGCGATGGCGTCACGCACCAGTTGCTGGCCTTCGGCGTTATCGGCCGCGATCAGCTGATCGAAGTGCACGTTGTTCTTCTCGGCGCTGTCGACCAGTGCCTGCAGCTTGGCTTCGGTTTCCTGCAGGTCGGCCTTGAGCGTGGCATCGGCCTGGGAGTCGGCCTTGGCGACCAGCTCGGACAGGCTCGGACCGGTCAGGGTAGTGCCGTCGGCTTTCTTGTATTCGCCCAGGTAAACGTTGCGAATGCCTTTGCCGTTGTAGAAGTGCGAGTTGTGGGTGTTGTCGCTGAAGCAGTCATGCTCGTCTTCGGTGGAGTTGGCCTCCAGCGCCACCTTCATGCGCTCGCCAGCCAGCTCGCCGAGCGACAGGCTGCCCATGCCGAACAGCATCTTGCGCAGGCCGTTCTCGCCCGAATCGGCGACCAGTTCGCTGCGGTAGTTGCCTTCCACGCCGTCCTTCCACTGCTCGACCATTTCCTCCAGATCGCTGACCAGCAGGTCGGTGGCGGCTTTCAGGTAGGTGCGGCGACGCTCGTTGTGGCCACCGGTGGCGCCTTCGCCGACCAGGTAGTCGGTGTAGGGGCGTTCGCCAGCACCTGGCTCGGTACCGTTCAGGTCCTGGCCCCAGAGCAGAAACTCGATCGCGTGGTAGCCGGTGGCGACGTTGGCTTCGGAGCCGCCCAGTTCGTTCAGGCTGGCCAGCAGCTCGCCGTTGATCTCGCTGACGTCGATCTTGTCTTCGCCGACCTGGATCTCGGTGTTGGCGATGATGTTGGCCTGCGCGCCCGGGTTGCCCAGTGCGTGCTGGTAATCTTCGGCGACGTAGTCGATCAGGCCTTCATCCAGCGGCCAGGCATTGAGCTGACCTTCCCACTCGTCGACCACCGGGTTGCCGAAACGGAACACTTCGGTCTGCATGTACGGCACGCGCGCAGCCAGCCAGGCTTCGCGGGCGGCTTTCAGGGTCGCCTCGCTGGGGGCGGCGAGCAGCGCATCGACTGCAGCCTGCAGGTCTTTGCCAGTGCTGGCGGCGTCGCTGAACACGGCCAGGGCCAGATCGGCGTAGTGATTGACCACGGCCTTTGCCGCTGCTTCGTCGACCTTCGCGGCAGTGGCCGGAGCCGCGCTCTCGGTGGCGGCGGCAGGCGCTGCAGCCTGGGTGGCGGGAGCTTTGTCTTCGCCGCAGCCAGCGAGGGAAATGGCGATGGCCAGCAGGCTGGCCGAAGCCAGGGGCATACGAATCATGGCGGGGTCCTTTGCATGTACGAATGTGGACGGTACGCAGGCGTACCTGAAAAAGCCGCGACATAATGCAAATGTTTCGCATTATGTGTAAAGGCCATTATTTGCCCTTGTGCGGGATATCGCTGCCACATGTCGTTCCTGTCGCTAGAATGCCGACACCTGATTCGCAGTTCTGCATGGAGAAAACTGCATGAGCCTGACCGCCGTGATCGTTATCGTCGTCCTCGTCCTGCTCGGCGCCTACGCGGTGTCCCTGTATAACGGCCTGGTGCGCCTCAAGCATGGCGTGAGCAAGGCCTGGTCGAACATCGACGTGCTGCTCAAGCAGCGCCACGACGAACTGCCTAAGCTGGTGGAGACCTGCAAGCAGTACATGCAATACGAAGGCTCGACCCTGGAGCGCGTGATCGCCGCGCGTAGCGCCGTAGCCAGCGCCCGCGAGCAGCAGGACGTCAGCGCCCTGGGCAAGGCCGAGAGTGGCCTGCGTGCCGGCCTCGGCCAGCTGTTCGCCCTGGCCGAGAACTACCCGGAGCTCAAAGCCAACGACAGCTTCCAGCACCTGCAGCAGCGCATCAGCGGCCTGGAGAACGGCATCGCCGATCGCCGCGAGCTGTACAACGAGGCGGTCAACCTCAACAACGTGCGCATCGAGCAGTTCCCCGATGTGATCGTTGCGCGCATGTTCAACTTCCAGGCTGCCGACTTGCTGGTGTTCAGCGAGGCGGAGAAGGCAGACGTAGATCTGAAATCGTTATTCAACTGAGCGCCTGCCGATGTTGCAAGCCGACCCTATTGGCTTCTTCACGACACTGGCCTTTACCCTTGGCGCCTGCCTCGGCGGCGCCTGGTGGTTCTTGCGGCGTTGGTCGCAGGCGCGTCATCTGCTCGATACGCCCACCTCGAAGATCCGCTCGGCGGCGCAGGGTTATGTCGAACTCTATGGTGTGCTCGAAGCGCTGCCGGACATGCCGGTTCGCGGGCCGCTGACCGGCAAACCGTGCCTGTGGTGGCGCTTTCGTATCGAGGAATACCGCTCCAGCGGCAAGAAGCGCAGCTGGCGGGTGATCGAGAGTGGTGCCAGTGACGCCTGGCTGCGCCTGGTCGACGGCACCGGCGAATGCCTGATCGACCCGCGCGGTGCCGAGATCAAAGCGGCGGTGCGCGAGGTGTGGGAGGGCAATCTGCGCCACCCGCTGGGCCCGGCCAAGACCGGGCTGTTCGGCTTTCTTACCAGTGGCCAGCGTTATCGCTACAGCGAGGAGCGCTTTCACGTTGGCCAGCCGCTGTATGCCATTGGCGATTTTCGCACCCTCGGCGCTGCGCAGCAGGGATTCGACAGGCATGCCGCTCAGGGTGAAGTGATCCGCGAATGGAAGGGCGACTACGCAGGCCTGCTGCGGCGCTTCGACAGCGACGGCAACGGTGAGCTCGATGAGCAGGAATGGAATCGCGTACGCCTGGCTGCGCAGCTGGAGGCCGAGGATCGCCACCGGCAGAAAGCCTCCGAGCCGGCGCGGCACCAGATGGCCAAGCCCGGTGAACGTCAGCCGTTCATCCTCTCCAACAGCGGGGAGGACGAACTGGCGCGCAATTTCTATTGGCAGGCTGCCGGTGGTGCCGTGTTGTGCCTGGCAGGCGCCTTGGCCACGGCCTGGTTATTGGGTGTGCAGCACTTCTAGAAAGACGCAACCTGAGCGCTCAATGCTCGTCCATCGTCTTCCGTTTAGTGGTGAGGGGTCAGGGGAACTTGCGAACACGCGCCGCCGGGTTTCTGGAACGCTGCAGGCAGATAGGGTGTTCTTGGGAGCGACTTGTCCGCGAATTGGACTGGCTCTGTAGAAAGGCTTCGCGGACAAGTCCGCTCCCACCGTCGGGCAGGCGCTGTTGCCGGAAACGCCCCCAGCCCCTTGAACGAACAAGCCCGCCGATATGGCGTAATTCCGTTCACACAAGAAGCGCTCGAAGGCGGTCAGTGTAGTACGCCTCAGAGCGTGGCCGGGTTGGCGGCCGAGCTCAGGCGTCTTGCCTGCTTGAGGAACAGGGTCAGCTCGCGCGCCGGTAGCGGCTTGCTGTACAGATAGCCCTGACCCTCGTGGCAGCCCTGGGCGATGATGTAGGCCTCCTGTTCGGCGGTTTCCACGCCCTCGGCGATGACCTGCATGCCCAGGCTCTTGCCCAGCTGGATGATGGCGCGAACGATGGTTGCGTCGTCCTCGTCTTCGAGCAGGTCCTGCACGAAGCTCTTGTCGATCTTGATCTTGTCCAGCGGCAAACTCTTCAGGTAGCTCAGCGAGGAATAGCCGGTACCGAAGTCATCGATGGCGATCAGTGCACCGGAGCGACGCAGGCTGAGCAGGTGCTGGGCGGCAGTGCTGATGTCTTCCATCAGGCCGGTCTCGGTGACTTCCAGTTCGAGGCTCCTGGGCGGCAGGCGGTAGACCTGCATCAGGTTGTTGACCACGCGCGGCAGCTCGGCATGGTGCAGCTGCACGGTGGACAGGTTGATGGCCATGCGCAGGTCGCTGAAGCCTTGGTCGTGCCATTCGCGCAGCTGGCGGCAGGTCTGATCGAGAATCCACTCGCCGATAGGGATGATGGTGCCGTTCTGCTCGGCCAGAGGGATGAACAGGTCCGGCGCGACGAAGCCATGCTGCGGATGCTGCCAGCGCAGCAGCGCTTCGACGCCAACCACGCGGTGGTCGCGATAATCCACCTGCGGCTGGTAGACCAGGTGCAGCTGGTTCTGCGCCAGGGCATCGCGCAGATCCTTCTCCAGCTCGCGGCGGCGGCGCATCTCGCTGTCGACGCTGGCGATGTAGAACTGGTAGCGGTTGCGCGAGCGGCTCTTGGCCAGGGTCATGGTCTGTTCGGCTTTTTGCAGTAGCTTCTCGGTGCTGTCGCCGTCTTCCGGGAACAGGGTGATGCCGATGGTGGCGCGCAGGCGCACTTCGTGCTGATCGAGCAAAAAGGGCAGTTCCAGATCGTCGAGCACGCTCTGCGCCAGTTCGGCGGCTTCGTAAGGCTGCTCGATGTCGGCCTGAACCAGGGCGAACTGGTCGCCGCCCAGGCGGGCCAGCGCGCCGAGACGCCCGCTGTGGCTGCGCAGGCGATCGGAGAGGGCGAGCAGCAACTGATCGCCGCTCTGGTAGCTGAACTGTTCGTTGATGCCCTTGAAGTCGTCGAGGCCGACGCACAGGACGGCGACGCGGCGCTGCAGGCGGCCGGCGTCTTCGAGAATCTGGTCGAGCTGCTGCTGCAGTTGCTGGCGGTTGGGCAGCCCGGTGAGGAAATCGTACTGGGCCATGCGCAGCAGGCTATTCTCGGCTTCGCGACGCAGGTGGGTGTTGCGTTCGATCGAGGCCAGCAACTGGTTGGCGGTGTTGATCCACAGGCCCAGCTCGTTCTTCTCGTTGCCCTTGAGCATCGGCAGCTTGTGTTCGCTGGGTCGGTCGGGATTGATGCTGGTGAGGTGTTCGATGATCTTCGACAGCGGCTTGGTCAGCAGCCAGTGGTAGACCAGATAGAGCACCAGGCCCATGGCCATGGCGCGCAGCACGCCGGAGATGAAGATGATCACCGAGTTGGTGACGAAACTCTCGCCGTAGGGCGCCGTGTCGAGGGTGATGTTGAGGTCGCCGTAGTATTCGCTGTAAGGACCGCGGCCGACCAGCTTGGTAGCGAACTGCTGTTCCTGACCGAGGATCGGGTCGGTCAGCCAGCGCGTGGGCATTTGTGCCAGCTCGCGCGAGCGCTCGGCGAGCATCGGCTCGTTGGGGTGACCAATGGAGGCGTAGCGCACCGACTCGTGCTGGAACAGGCCCTCGATCACCTGCATGCCCATTTCACGGTCCAGGCTGTACACGGCCTGGGTCGATGGATCGCGAAACATGCCGAGAATGCGGTGAGCATCGTTCGCGACCGCCTGGCGTGTCTTGTAGGCATCGAAGACGATTTGCGCGCAGCTCAATACCACTCCGACCACCAGCGCGGAAAGCAGCACCACGCGGAGCAACTTGAGTGACAAGCTGTTCTTTAATTCCAGCTTCAAAGGCAATTCCTTGTGTCGATGCGTGCAGCGTCATTCAGACGAGAGTATTGGCAATCTAGCCCTAGCCGTCAAAGGGCCATCATGTCTGGTGGCACTTTTTATTCTATAAGGAATGTTCATGATGAGAGTCGGCGCTTCCAGGTCGATGCGTTGCCCTATGTCGGTGCGATTGCGCGAGACTTGAGCACCCTTTGTCGGATTGATGGAGCGCGGTGGCTGCTTTTGCGCCTGCTGCGGCCCGGCATGGACCGGCACTGGTTCATGGCTGAATCTACATCACTGGTGTGTCGAACGCACAGATCTGGCGGAGCCCGGCGCATCGCTTGCCCGAGACGCCGACCCAGGTACCAGACACGAAAAACCCGGCCATATGGGCCGGGTTTTTGCGTTACGGGGCTTGGACTCAGGCCGCGTAGTTCTGGGCGACGAAGTCCCAGTTGACCAGGTTCCAGAACGCCTCGACGTACTTCGGACGCAGGTTGCGGTAGTCGATGTAGTAGGCGTGTTCCCAGACGTCGCAGGTCAGCAGCGGGGTGTCGCCGCTGGTCAGCGGGCAGCCGGCGCCGATGGTGCTGGCCAGGGCCAGGGAACCGTCAGCTTTCTTCACCAGCCAGCCCCAGCCGGAACCGAAGGTGCCGATGGAGACCTTGCTGAACTCTTCCTTGAACTTGTCGAAGGAACCGAAGGCAGCGTTGATGGCGTCAGCCAGGGCGCCAGTGGGCTGGCCACCGCCGTTCGGCGACAGGCAATTCCAGTAGAAGGTGTGGTTCCACACCTGAGCGGCGTTGTTGAAGATGCCGCCCGAGGAAGTCTTGACGATCTCTTCCAGGCTCTTGCCTTCGAACTCGGTGCCCGGCACCAGGTTGTTCAGGTTCACGACGTAGGTGTTGTGGTGCTTGTCGTGGTGGAATTCGAGGGTCTCGGCGGAAATGTGCGGCTCGAGAGCATTCTTTTCGTAAGGCAGCGGCGGCAATTCAAAAGCCATGGTCTATCTCCTACTCAGGTCGTGTGCGGTATGCGCCAGGCCGATCACGGGCGGCCCGTGGAGGGCGTTCACAACTGCTGCGCTAGCGGCTTTGCAAACACCACTCGAAGCGGCGTCGAGTTTGTACTCTTTGCGCCGCAGACTCGGGATCATAGCACCCGGCCACGGCCATAACCACGCAACATCTGTGTGGGAAAGCCGGTGCCAGGGCCTCTGCGACAGTGGCTTCGACCATCGTGCGCGCCAGCAGTTGCCTTTACAGGGCGCCGGCTTTTTTCCAGGCCAGATAACTGCTGACCAGCTCCGGGCCCAGTTCGCCCGGGCGGGCGTCGAGCACCGGCACCTCATGGGCAGCCAGGCGTTCGTGCAATTCGGCGCGGGCGTTGAGGTAGTCGAGCGTGCCGCAGTAGGCGAGGGCCTGGTCGAATTGCTCTACCGGCGTCTGGCGCAGGCGGTCCAGCGCTTCCTCGCGCAGGCTGGCGATCAGCACGCGGTGTTGGCGCGACAGGCGGCGTACGGCGGCGAGCAGATCCTGGTCATCCTCGTCGCGCAGGTTGGTCACCAGTACCACCAGCGAGCGGCGGCGCTGACGCGCCAGCAGCAAGTCGGCAGCGGCGCTGAAGTCGGCCGGTTGCTGGCTGGTGTCGAGGTCGTAGACGGCGTTGAGCAGCACGTTCAGTTGCGCGGGGCCCTTGACCGGGGCCAGGTAGCGTGACTGGTTGCCGGCGAAGGTCGCCAGGCCCACGGCATCGCCCTGGCGCAGCGCCACGTAGCTGAGCAGCAGGCAGGCATTGAGGGCATGGTCGAAGTGCGACAGCTCGTCGTCCTGGCTGCGCATGCGGCGGCCGCAGTCGAGTAGGAAGACGATCTGCTGATCGCGCTCGTCCTGATACTCGCGGGCGATGGGCATGCGCTTGCGGGCGGTGGCCTTCCAATCGATCTGACGCAGCGTGTCGCCATCACGAAATTCGCGTAGTTGGTGAAACTCCAGGCCCAGGCCGCGGCGTGGGCGCTGGCGCACGCCCAGCTGGCTCAGCCAGTCGTCCACGGCTTTGAGCTGCGCGCCGTAGAGACGCGCGAAATCCGGGTAGACGCGGCTTTCGTCGGCGAGCGGCAGCAGGCGTTTGGCCTGCCACAGGCGCAGTGGACTGGGCAGCTTCAGCTCGCACCGGGCGAAATGGAAGTGCCCGCGGATCAGCGGCTTGAGGCGATAGCTGACTCGCGTCTGCTGGCCGGGGTGCAGGGTGATGCGTTGTGGCAGGAACTCGAAGGCCATGCCTTCGGGCACATGATCGAAGACTTCGATTTCCTGTGTTTGGGTGAAATCGTGATGGGCGATCAGTTGCACCTCGCTCCAGCGTCCCAGCGGCAGGTTGCCGGGCAGCACGCGCTCCAGGCGTGGCGAACCCTGGCGGCGCAGCCACAGCCCATCGACGGAGGCGATCAGCAGCAAGGCCAGCAATAGCCCCCAGGCCAGCGGCATCAGGCTGTCTGCCAGGCGAATGCCGAGCAGTGGCAGGGCACCGAGCAGCACGGCAGCGGCGAACAGGCCGCCAAGCAGCCCAAGGAGCAGGCGCGAAGGTTTCATAGGCGCGGTGCCGGTACCTGATCGAGCAGTTGCTGCAGAACCTGATCCACTGACAGGCCTTCGATATCCAGCTCAGGTGCCAGGCGCACGCGATGACGCAGCACGGCCAGCGCGCAGCTCTTGATGTCATCCGGCAGAACGAAGTCGCCGCCACGCAGCAGTGCGCGTGCACGGGCACCGCGCACCAGGGCAATGGAGGCACGCGGCCCGGCACCCATCGCCAGGCCCGGCCAGCTGCGGGTGGCGCGGGCCAGGCGTACGGCGTAATCGAGCACCTGATCATCCAGGGGCAGGTCGCTGGCGATCTTCTGCAGCGCCAACACGTCCTTGGCTTGCAGCAGGGTACGCAGCGGGCTGACTTCGAGCATGTCGGCCTTGGCCGACCGGGTCACCTGGCGCACCATGTTCAATTCTTCGTCCTGCTGCGGATAATCCATGCGCAGCTTGAGCATGAAGCGGTCCAGCTCGGCTTCCGGCAGAGGGTAGGTGCCTTCCTGCTCGATCGGGTTCATGGTCGCCAGCACCATGAACGGCAGCTGTACCGGCAGAGCGCGACCTTCCAGGGTCACCTGGCGTTCCTGCATCACTTCCAGCAGGGCAGCCTGGGTCTTGGCCGGTGCGCGGTTGATCTCGTCGGCCAGCAGCAGGTTGGTGAATACCGGGCCCTTGCGCAGCTTGAACTGCTCGCTCTGCATGTCATACACGGCGTGGCCGGTGACATCGCTGGGCATCAGGTCCGGGGTGAACTGAATGCGTGCGAACTCGCCGCCGAAGCAGCGCGCCAGGGCGCGTACCAGGAGGGTCTTGCCCAGGCCCGGTACCCCCTCGACCAGCACGTGGCCGCCGGCGAGCAATGCGGTGAGCACGTCATCGATCACCGCGCTCTGGCCAATCACGGCCTTGCGCAGTTCGGCGCGCAGGGCCTGGGCCAACTGGCTGGCACGCTGGCGTTGCTGCACCTGCGGATTGCTCGGCGCGGCGGCCGGGGTTTCCTGCTCCGGCAGGTTGTCGTTCTCGGGGATCTCGCTCATAGGGCATTCCTGAGGGTTTGCAGGTGGGCGACCTGGCGGGTGAAATCACTGGCAGACAGGCGTTGTGGCGGCAAGGGGCGCATGGCCTGGCTGATGTCCTTGGCGGGCAGGCGGGTCAGGCGACCGAGCACCTGCCACTGATCGGCTACGGCGAGCTTCTCGAAGCCTGGGTAGCGGCGCCGCGCACGGCGATTGATGTCCTGCTGCAGGCCTTTGAGCAGGCTGTGCTGGCCACTGCGGCGAAGGAGGAAGTCGGCGCTGCCGCGCAGGTGTTCCTCGAGCTGGCGGCGTGCCCGGCTGGCCGGTGCCTGCAGCGGGCCGTGACGCACGCCAACGTGCCACAGGGCGGCGATGATCAGCAGGGCCAGGACCAGCAAGGCCAGCGGGAAATGGCGCAGCAGCAGGCGCGCCAGGCCTTCGCTGTCGGCGTGGTAGAGCAAGGTCACGGCGCTGTCCTGGCTCAGATACCAGAGCAGCCAGGCGTGGTCGTATTCGTTGATGTTGCGGTTCTGCCAGATCCACGGGTCACTGAGCACGGTGATCAGGCCATCGCCGTGGTACAGCTGCAACAGGTGCGTGGCGGCCTCGCTGTTGGCCCAGGCATGCGCGCGATTCTGCGCGTCGTACAGGTGGAAGTCGGTGTCGAAGGCGATATAGGCCGGCGCCTGCTCGTTCTCCAGGTAAAGCTTGGTCAGTTGCGGGTAGGCCTCGCGCGCTTCGTCCTGCTGGTTTTCCACTTGCGCCTCGCTGGCCTCTTCATCGTCCAGTTCGTCGCTCATGTACTGCTGGATGCCGAGCAGGTCGAGCAACAGGTCGCCGCTCTCGCCGTCCTCTTCGTCCCACAGTCGTTCGGCGATGAACAGCAGATGACCGCCATTGGCCGTCCATTGCAGTACGCGCTCGACCTGGCGCGGCGTCATGTTGCCGCGGTCGGCCAGCAGCATCAGGGTCTGGCCTTCGCTGGGCAGATCGTCGAGCACTTCCAGGCCTTCTGCGCGGCGCGCGGCGATGCCCTGCTTGCGCAGAAAATGTTCGGCGGCCAGGTAGGGGCTGCTGGCAACCTCGGGGGCAGGGCCGTGCTCGATCACGTCTTCATACGGTTCGAGCTTGCCCAGAACGTAGCTGGCGATCAGCCCCACAACCAGCAGCAGGGCCATGGCGAGGATGAATCCGCTGCGCCGACTCATGCCGCACGCTCCTGGCCGAACAAGCTACGCCAGCCCTGACACAGGCCCTGACGTAGGGACTCGGCGGGCACGCGGTGACCATAAGCCAGCGCCTGCCAGTGCTGGGTGAGCAGCCGACTGTAGTTCTCCAGGTTCTGCTGCCCAAGGCCTGCGACCAGGTGCAGCACTTCCCCTTCGGTGTGCGACTGCTTCAGCGGTAGACGGTGTTCGTGCAGCAGACGGCTGAGCAGGGCGCGGTAGAGCAGGCCTAGCGCAGCGCGCGGTTGTTCGGCCCAGAGCCGCTCGGCTTCGCTGGCGACGTCGTCGGGCAGGCTCTCCGGGGCCAGCTCAAGGCCAAAGAGCTGTTGCGGTGCTACCGGTCGGCGCCGCGTCGGCAGGCCAATGCGTTCGCCAAAGGCCTGCAGCCACTCGCGATAGCGCCAGAAGATGAAGGCCAGCAACGCGGCCAGCGCCGCCCACAGCAGCACTTCGAAAATTTGCGCGACGACATCCAGGCTCTTCCACCATTCGCCCAGCTTGAGCAGGTTCTTGAGCATGTCGAGGAAGGCTTCGACATCTTCCGGTTTCGGTTCTTCTGCGGGCTTCTCTTCGCCCAGACGCCAGCGCGTGACGGTTTCGCGATGCTGGAAGGGCGGCTCGTCGAGCAGCGCTTCGATGCTTTCACGTGCGGCCTGGCTGGTCAGCGGCTGCTTGAGCATGCGCGGGGCATCGGGGGCTTGCGGGTCGGTCTGCTCAACCTCTTCGCTGACGATCGGCGGCGTGTCGGCCCAGACATCGCCTGGCAACTGCGCCAGCAGCACGGTGCAACCGAGCAACAGGGCGTAGGCACTGCCGGTCAGGCGCTGGCGCAGACGGCGGAAGGTCAGCTCGATATCCCAGGCTTCCAGGGCGGTACGGCGGTTGAGGTAGAGGGTGAAACCGCAGGCGACGTAGACCGGTTCCCAGAGGATCAGCAGCAGCACGTAGAGCAGGTTGGACAGGTGCTCCAGCCACAGCCACTGGCCGCTGCTGGCGGCGATCAGGCTTTCCCAGGTCCAGTCCAGCTCCACCTGCTGCGGCAGCATCAGGTAAAACAGGGCGATCAGGCCCATCCACAACGCGATTTCCAGGTGCACACCCACCAGCGTCAGCCAGGTAGCGGCGGCGCTGTCACGCTGGCCGAGCACTACCAGGCGCTGGCTACGCGCCTGACCGGACAGGCCTTCGAGCTGCAGCACGGGCAGATCGAAGCTGCGCGTCGGGCTCAGACGGCGCCAGGTCAGGCTGGCCAGCAACTGTGGCCACAGCAGTTTCGGCAGTGCACGCAGAGATTGCTTCAGCGAGGGCGTATTGCCGAACAGCGCCTGCGAAAGAATGTACAGCGGCAGCCGCTCATAGGCGGGTTTGAGCCACCAGAACAGGAACACGGCCCAACCCGGATACTGCCAGAGCAGGGCGCAGAGCAGGGCGAACAGCGGCAGGGTGACCAGCGCCCAGCTGGCCATCAGCAGGCCGGCGTGACGACGGGCCAGCAGCACGCCGAGGTCGATGGCTTCCCAGGCGCTGCGAGGGCGGATGGCGACGCTGGCTTCAGTCAGGCGCATGCTGCCTCCGCCCGGCCAGTAGCAGATAGCTCAGTACCAGCACCCAGAGACCCGCACCGACGATGTACTTGATGTTCGGGCGGGCGAAGGTGGTGGACGACCAGAACGCTTCGATGAATGCGGCCAGCAGCAGGAACAGGATCACCCCGCAGACCAGCTGGATCGCCTTGCCGGCTGCCAGGCGCAGCGCTTCGCCGCGGGGCAGACGGCCGGGGGCAAGCAGCGCCCAGCCGAGCTTGAAGCCTGCCGCGCCGGCCAGAGCGATGGCGGTCAGCTCGAAGGCGCCATGGCCGATGACGAATGACCAGAACGGCTCGCCATAGCCGATGCGCGTCAGGTGACCGGCCACGGCGCCGATCATCAGGCCGTTGAACAACAGGAAGAACAGGCTGCCAAGGCCCAGCAGCAGGCCGCTGGCGAAGGTCTGAAAGGCGATGCCGATGTTGTTCATGATGTAGAAGCCGAACATCACCCAGTCATCACCGGAGCCACGTTCGCTGAAGCGGCCGAGGCGGCGCGCGTCGGGATCGTACATACGCTCCATTTCGCTGACCTGATCGGGGCTGACCAGGCTGAAGATCAGTTCGGGATAGAGGTATGTCAGCAGCCCCATCAGGGCCAGGCTGCCGAAGAACAGCAGGCTGGCGACGCAGACGCTGCGCCATTCGCTACGAACCAGGCGCGGAAAACCACCGAACAGAAAGCGGATCATCTGCGCGCCAAGGTGGCTGCGATGACGGTAGAACTGCTGGTGGCCACGCATGGCCAACTGCTGCAGTTGATCGATCAGGTGGCTGCTGTAGCCGCGCGCCTGGGCCAGAGCCAGGTGCTGGCAGAGTTGTCGATAGCGCGCGGCGAAGCTCTGGCAGGTTTGCGCTTCGGCCTTGCCGCGCTCGAGTGCCTCGAGCTGGCTGTTGAAGGCATCCCAGTCCGGCTGATGGCGACTTTCGAACAGACTCTGCTTCACGGAGCGCTCCCCAGCAGGCCACGGGCGATGCCGTTGAGGCGCGGTTCTGCCTGCTCTACAGGCACCTGCAGCGGTTCGGCCAGTAGCGCCGCCAGCTCCGCTCTGCGGGCTGCGGACAACTGACTGCCACGTTCGGCGAAACCGAGGATGGCGCGTTGCTCGCCGAGGCTGAGCGGGAAGGGCGCTGACAGCGGTTCGGCGTCGGCGAGTTGCGGTTTGCTCAGCGGCGCGTCGCGGTAGACCACCAGCGTGCCGGCGGCGATATCGCCGAGACGCTTGAACGCCGGATGGTTCAGGCAACTGATGATGCCCAGGGTGTAGCCGAACGGCAGGATGTCGACGAAGCGCAGCAGGTTGCGGGTCAGCGAGGCAGCCCAGCCGATGGGCGTGCCGTCATCGTGCACCACGCGCAGGCCAAGCATCTGCTTGCCGGGGGAGCGACCCTGGTTGAGTACCTCGAACAGCACCATGTACCACCAGGTCACGAGAAACAGCAGAATGGTGCCCAGACCCATGCCGAACTGGCCGAGCAGGCCGAGGACGATGAACATCAGGGCGAGAATCAGGCCGCGAATGGCCAGGTCGATGGCGAACGCCAGGGCGCGCGGGACCAGCCCGGCCGGTCGCAGATGCAGATCGATGCCTTCCGGCGTTTCGACCTGATAGCGGGTATCCAGGGGCGGCAGGGGGGATGAAAAGCTGGCGCTTGAGCGTGAGGGCATCGGCGGACTGCATCAAGGAAAGCCCGATGCTAGCGAGCAGCGGGCCACGAACGCAACCGGGCCAGCGAGCTGGCCCGAGTGACGTCGGTTTATTGAGCGGCCGGCAGCACGCCGAAGATGGTGCGATACAGCACGCCCATGGCCACGACCATCAGCGGAATGCTCCACACCAGACCGATGCCCAGCGGAATGGCGCTGACCATGACGATCAGACCGAGCACGATGAACAGGCCGAAGACCTTGAACCAGTGCTGGGTGATGGCCTTGCGCGAGGCTTCCAGCGCCTGCCAGGGCGACAGGCCGCGCTCGACCACCAGCGGGATGGCCAGCAGATAGGCGACGCCCAGGTAGATGCCGGGGATCAGCAGCAGGATCATGCCGAGGTAGATCAGCAGCATCATCACCACGGCGGTGATGATCAGCGGTACGGTGCGGCCAAAGTGGCTGAAGATCTCGTTGAAGCTCAGCGGCTGGTCGGCGGCACGGCGAATGCCGACCATGTTGATGCCGGCCATGAAGGGGTAGGCCAGTGCCGAGGCCAGCAGCGAAATCAGGATCTCGCCGACGAATACCAGAAACAGGTTCTCGCTCAGCGCGCCGAAGATGCCCACTACGCCGCCGAGGATGAAAGTGGCTGCCAGAAGCACCACGTAGAACACCAGGAAGCCACCGATGATGATGCCTTTGGTGCCTTTGACCTTGCTCCAGGACTCACTCAGCAGTTCGCCGATGCTGAAGTCATAACCGCGTGCCAGGGCCTCTTCGATGCTCGGCGCGTGGCCCAGAGACGACTGTTGCAGGTCGCTGGTGGGGGCTGCATAGGGATTGGGGGTGATCGCGTCACTCATGGCTGCGTCCTTGTACAGAGTGGAAGAGGAGCGCCAATGCTAATGGTTACAGTATTTTTCTCAAGTGCAGTGCGTCCGTTCATGCGGCACCTGTGCGTTGGTTCATGCTTTTGCCGGCGGCAGCGAGGCCGGAGGTGAATGATAGACTGGCGGCAATTTTGCCTTGGGTACGGAGCCGCCAATGACTTCCAGCATCTTCTGGTACGACTACGAGACCACCGGGATCAATCCGCGTTGCGATCGCCCGCTGCAGGTGGCGGGCATCCGTACCGACGAGGCGCTGAACGAGATCGGCGAGCCGCTGAACATCTATTGCCGGCTCAGCGACGATATCCTGCCGCACCCGGCTGCCTGCCTGGTGACCGGTATCGAGCCGCAGCGCCTGCAGCAGCTGGGCCTGGACGAGGGCGAGTTCATCACCCGGGTGCATGCCGCGCTGTCGGCGCCGGGCACCTGCGGCGCCGGATACAACAGCTTGCGCTTCGATGACGAGGTGACGCGCTACAGTCTCTACCGCAATTTCTTCGACCCGTATGCCCGAGAATGGCAGGGCGGCAACAGCCGTTGGGACCTGATCGATCTGGTCCGTACCGCCTACGCGCTGCGCCCTGAGGGCATCGAGTGGCCCGAGGAAGACGGGCGTGTATCGCTCAAGTTGGAGCGGCTGACCCAGGCCAACGGCATCGATCACGGCCAGGCGCACGATGCGCTGTCCGACGTGCGCGCCACCATCGGCCTGGCGCGCCTGCTGCGTGAGCGGCAGCCTCGGCTCTACGACTTCCTCTATCAGCTGCGCAGCAAGCAGCGGGTCATGGATCAGATTCGCCTGCTGCAGCCGGTGCTGCATATTTCCGGACGTTTCTCTGCGGCGCGTCACTATCTGGCGCCGGTGCTGCCGTTGGCATGGCATCCGCGCAATCGTAACGCGCTGATCGTCTGCGACCTGCAGGCCGATCCATCGCCCTTGCTGGATCTGGATGCCGAAGTCCTGCGCAGTCGCCTCTACACGCGCCGCGAAGACCTGGCCGAGGGCGAAGCGCCGGTACCGTTGAAGTTGCTGCATATCAACCGCTGTCCGGTGGTCGCGCCCTTGTCCGTGCTGCGTGAGACGGATCGTCAGCGGCTGCAGCTGGACTGGTCGCTCTGCGAGCGCAACGTCGAGGCCCTGAAGAACGCGCAGTCGCTGTGGCAGGACAAACTGGCCGCCATCTACCGCGAGGAGCCCTTCACCGGCAGCAGCGATCCTGAGCAGCAGCTCTACGACGGTTTTATCGGCGACCGTGATCGTCGCCTGTGCGAACAGGTGCGTAGTGCTCAGCCTCAGTCGTTGGCCAACGACAAATGGCCATTCGATGATGCGCGACTGCCGGAGTTGTTGTTTCGTTATCGCGCGCGCAACTTTCCCGACAGCTTGTCGCCCGACGAAGGTCAGCGTTGGGTGGATTTCTGCCGGCAGCGATTGAGCGATCCGCAGTTCGGCGCTCCCAATACTCTGGGGCAATTTCGCGCAGCGCTGGAGCAATCGCGGCTTGGCTGCAGCCCCCGGCAACTGCAACTTCTGCAACAGTGGCAGGCCTATGCAGAAGAACTGCAGGCGCGTTTTGCTGTGGATGGGATCGTGGTCTGATTTCGTCCAGGACTGCTATACCAACGGGATGATAACGCTCGCGCTCGTCAGCTGTTTCCAAGAAAAAGTCTAGGCGTTGGGAACTTTCTCGGGTGCAGGATCACGCCTGCTGACGGCACAGTAAAACTACTGCTAATTGAGCGTGCCAACTCGCTACTCAAAAACATTGCCTAAAACTGCTTTTCTGTTGGGCGCATGAAAAAATACCGGCAATAAAAAACGCCAGCATGGCTGGCGTTTTGCGGTGTTGCTCTGGTGTTAGCCCAGCAGCGTGGCCCAGCCCTCGACGGCGTCGGCGCCCCACTTGGCTTTCCACTCTTTCAGCGTCTTGTGGTTGCCGCCCTTGGTTTCGATCACTTCACCACTGTGCGGGTTCTTGTATTGCTTGACCTTGCGCGCGCGCTTGGTGGCAGCAGGCTTGGCGGAACGGATGCCTTTGCCGCTTTTGGCTTCAGGATCGAGCAGAGCAATGATGTCGCGCAGCGACTTCTGATATTCGCCCATCAGGGTGCGCAGCTTGCCTTCGAATTCCAGCTCTTTCTTCAGCTTGTCGTCTTGCGACAGGTTCTTCAGGCGTTCTTGCAGTTCTTTGATGGCTTCTTCTGTAGCGCGGTATTCATTGATCAGCGACATGGGCGTTACCTTGGCGTGAATAAGTCTGTGGTAGTCAACAGTGGCCTAATAATAGTCAGGCACTAATAACAAGTAAACAGCGGCACATAAAATTGCTGCAGTGCAATGCAACCCTTTGTGTCGACTAGGCCTAAATTAAATCGACTATTACAAATAGCGCTGGGAAGTTTTCCAGGCTCCACGCTAATGGGGTAGCCGGGCGTCTTAAGCCGAGCGCCCGTCGTCGCCCTACTGCAGTTTTGCCGGCTTATCGTTAGAATGGCCGGCTTTATGCGCCGCCATTGGGATCTTAGTTATGCGCACGTTCAGATTGGTGATTTCCTGCCCCGACCGCGTCGGCATCGTTGCCAAAGTCAGTAATTTTCTCGCCACCTATAACGGCTGGATCACCGAAGCCAGTCACCACTCCGATACGCAGAGTGGCTGGTTCTTCATGCGTCACGAAATTCGTGCCGACTCACTGCCATTCGATCTGGAGGGTTTCAAGCAGGCGTTCTCGCCTATCGCTCGCGAGTTCTCCATGGAGTGGCGCGTCACCGACTCGGCGCAGAAGAAGCGCGTGGTGCTGATGGCCAGTCGCGAATCGCACTGCCTGGCCGACTTGCTGCACCGTTGGCACAGCAATGAACTCGATTGTGAGATCCCCTGCGTGATCGCCAACCATGACGACCTGCGCAGCATGGTCGAATGGCATGGCATTCCCTATTTCCATGTACCGGTCGATCCTGCGGACAAGGCACCGGCCTTCGCCGAGGTGGAGCGTCTGGTCAAGGAGCATGGGGCCGATGTCATCGTTCTGGCGCGCTACATGCAGATTCTGCCGCCAGCGCTGTGTGCCGAATTCGCCCAGCGCGTGATCAATATCCATCACAGCTTCCTGCCGTCCTTCGTCGGTGCCAAGCCTTACCACCAGGCCTCTCTGCGTGGCGTGAAGCTGATCGGTGCAACATCTCATTACGTTACCGAAGAACTGGATGCTGGTCCGATCATCGAACAGGATGTAGTCCGCGTGACGCATCGCGACGATATCGAGGAAATGGTGCGCCTGGGCAAGGACGTGGAGAAGATGGTTCTGGCACGTGGGCTACGCTATCACTTGGAAGACCGAGTGCTGGTGCACGACAACAAGACGGTGGTGTTCGACTGATCTTGCTGCGTGGGCCGGCCCGGCGTACGTCAGAGGAGAAAGCCCATGCTCAAGTCCATCAAGGTGCGCGATTACATGACTCGCCATCTGGTGACGTTCCGATCGGATACGGATCTGTTCACTGCCATCAATCGACTGCTGGAGCACCGGATTTCCGGTGCGCCGGTGGTCGACTCCCAAGGCCACCTGATTGGCCTGCTGTCGGAAGGGGACTGCTTGCGTGGCATTCTCTCCGGTGCCTACTACGAAGCTATCGGCGGCACTGTCAGCACCTATATGACCACTGCGGTGGAGACGGTCAGCCCGGAGGCGGACATCATCGAACTATCGGAGCGTTTCCTGCGTGGCCGACGCCGGCGCATGCCGGTGATCGAGAACGGCCGTCTGGTCGGACAGATCAGCCGCCATGATGTGCTTCGGGCGGTCAAGGAGTTCGCCCAGCACGAGCAGGGCGAGCTGAGCATCGGTTGAGGGCAGGGGCGATGAGCGATCCACTGGACAAGGCGACCTCCAAGGCGCCGCCGACATTGGGCGAGGGCTGTGTGCGGCGTTACGACCCCGATGCACTCAGCGAAGAAGATGGCACTGAATTCGCCGAAGCCGCCGAGCTGTGGCGACAGCTGCAGGAGCGACAGGGGCCTAAGACCGAGCAGGAGTGACGAGCGAAAAGGGCGTTGTGGCGCCCTTCGTCATGTCCAGCAGGTACTACCAATCGATACATGAAGCACTCGGCCTGCCGTGATCATCGAGATGGCAGGTTTTTGCTCATGTGATCTTGCGTGCGCATCGCTCTGCAACCAGTCTTGTGTACCACGGCTGCGCTTGAAAGTGCTTTCGCGGCCGCTCACGGCTTCCAGGGGATGGCAAGATGCCTTTGAATTCGCAGTTCGTATTGGGTGCAGGCAGTGACGGGCAGGCGGTGGGGCAGCCGCTGCGACTGGGCAATCGTCACGGCCTGATCGCCGGCGCCACAGGTACCGGCAAGACGGTAACCCTGCAACGCTTGATCGAGACTTTCAGCGATGCTGGGGTGGCGGTATTCGCCGCCGATGTCAAAGGCGATCTGTGTGGCCTCGGTGCAGCCGGTGCGCCTCAGGGCAAGATCGCCGAACGCATCGCCAGCATGCCCTGGCTCGATCACCAGCCACAGGCCTACCCGGTGACCCTGTGGGACGTGCATGGGCATAGCGGTCACCCTTTGCGCACCACGCTCAGCGAGATGGGGCCATTGTTGCTCGGCGCACTGCTGGAGCTGACCGACAGCCAGCAGGCCGCGCTCTACGCGGCATTCAAGGTGGCTGATCGCGAAGGTCTGCTGCTGCTCGATCTGAAGGACCTGAAGGCGCTGCTCGGCTACCTCAAGGACAATCCACAAGTGCTCGGGGAAGACGCTGCACTGTTCACCAGCACCTCCGCGCAGGCGTTGCTGCGGCGTCTGGCAGGCCTGGAACAGCAGGGCGCCGAGGCGCTGTTCGGCGAGCCGGCGTTGCAGCTCGAAGATCTGTTGCACCCGGACCGCGATGGCCGTGGCCGCGTGCACCTGCTCGATGCCACGCACCTGGTCCACGAAGCGCCCAAGGTGTATGCGACTTTTCTGCTGTGGCTGCTGGCCGAACTGTTCGAGCAGTTGCCGGAGCGTGGCGATGCCGACAAACCGGTACTGGCGCTGTTCTTCGATGAGGCGCACCTGCTTTTTCAGGGCACGCCCAAGGCCCTGCAGGATCGCCTGGAGCAGGTGGTGCGGTTGATTCGCTCCAAGGGCGTCGGGGTGTATTTCGTCACCCAGTCGCCGGGAGACCTGCCGGATGATGTGCTGGCCCAGCTCGGCCTGCGCATCCAGCATGGCCTGCGCGCCTTCACCGCCAAGGAGCAGAAAGCCTTGCGCGCCGTGGCCAACGGCTTTCGTCCGAATCCGACGCTCAACACGCTTAGCGTGTTGACGGAGCTGGGTATAGGTGAGGCCTTGGTCGGAACCCTGGAAGAGAAGGGCACACCGGCGATGGTCCAGCGCGTGGCCATCGCCCCACCGCAGTCGCGTATCGGCCCGCTGAGCGATTTGGAGCGTGCGGCGCTGGTACGCCAGTCATCGCTCGCGGGGCGCTACGACAAGCCTGTCGACCGGGAATCGGCCTATGAGCTGCTTACTGCGCGCGCCGCCCAGGCGGCCGCCGAGGCGCCGGCACAGCCGACTACGAAGACCAAGGCCGCTACGCAGGAGCAAGGGCTGGGGCAGATGGCGGGAGAGTTGATTGGCGGGGCGATGAAAAGTGCTTTGCGCCAAGCGGCCAACCAACTGGGCCGGCAACTGGTGCGAGGGTTGATGGGGTCGCTGATGGGCGGCAAGAAGCGCTAGGGAAACGCTGAAATAACAGTAGGGCGGGCAAAACCGGCGATTGCAGTTTTGGCGGGTTTCACACGCCCTACTTAGGTTTGAAGTTGGGCCTAGCTGGCAACTTCGTCGGCGGCGTCGCGTTTTTCCTGGCGTTCTTTCTCGATTTTTTCGATTTCTTTGTCGAAGGCCTGGTCGAGCAGGCTGGGTTTCTTGCGCCAGGGTTTGCGATCCGGGTCCGGCTGAGCGGCGTAGGTGATGACTTCTCCGCCGTATACATCCTTGTAACGCTGCGCCTGGCGCTCGAGTTCGGCGCGCAGTTCGTCTTTCGTCACTGGTTTTACCTGTATGTAGTTATGATCGGCCCACGACGCGTGAAGCGCCTGGCTTCACTGTTGCGGTCGGGAGTCGATCTAAAGGGTCGTACGCCTTGGGGGCGTGGAAGAGGGGGTTGCAAAGTTCGCGCTTTGCATCGCTCTCCGTCTCTGCGGTTACTTATCTATTTGTAAGTTTTTCGCGAGAAAAGTTGCACAGTGCAACTGGCGTGTATTATCGCCGACGTCTCATGAATGTCCAGTAATCAGCCGGACAGCGCCTGATAATGCAGGCTGAAACTCAGCCGACAGCTTTGCCCCGGAGCCAGTAACTGCAGGCCTGGACGCTGTGCCAGATGATGCGCATTGACCGGGTGGGTGACGGGCTCGAAACAGAAGAAGTTCTGCGCTTGCGGGCAAAACAATAGAAATACATCGCTGCCCTGTGCTGTGCAGACGAGTTGATAACCGGCGTCCTGCTGGATGATGCGAGCCTCGCCGGGCCATTGGGTAAAGGCATTATCGACAAGTTGCTGCGGCAGCAGTGTTGGCTCCTCGAAGTTCCAGGCCTGGGGCAACTCGACCCACTGACTGGAAAGTTTGTCTTCGCCACATAACCAGACGCCTGCGGCTTTGGCCTGTATCCGAGTGTGCTCATTGCGTGGCAGATAAGGATGCAGGCCGAGGCCGTACCAGGTGGACTGCTTGCCAAGATGAGTGGCTTGTAATGTCAGGCGCAGGCAGCCGTCGGTTAATTGAACATGCAATGTGGCGCGGTAGGGGAACGGCGTGTGGCTGTCGAGTTGCAGGCTTACGCTGTCGGATGTCACGTCGACTACTTGCCAGGGCTGTTGCCAGGCGCTGCCATGAATCGGCAGCGGCTCATGGTCGGTATTGGCGCTCAGTGCCTGCCAGCCGGCAGGCGTATCGAAGCCGCCGCCACCGATGCGATTGGACCAGGGCAGCAACGGGTAGCAGGCCAGACGCCGCGGGTTGGCGGCAGTTAGCGCCTGTTCGTCACTGTGCCGAAGCAGCGCTCGGCCATCGCTCAGGCGAACCCAGTTGACCAGACTTGCGCCCAGGTCCGGAGCCAGGGTCAGTTGTGTCAGGCTATCGCGCAGGGTCAGCAGAGTAGTTGGCATTTGGCGCTCCAGTGGCGGTAAATGTCGGGAATTCATAGTGTCATCGTACAACTGCTGGGCTATCATTACGGCAAAGCCTCAAGTCGAGTATTCGTCCACCATGGAAATGCAAAACGCTCAACCACGTGCTCGTCGCAAGCACCGCAGCCTGGCCCAGGAGTTGGTGGCCGAGCTGTCGCAACGCATTCGCGATGGACATATCAAGCGCGGTGAGAAGTTGCCGACGGAGTCGGCGATCATGGAAGAGCAGGGCGTCAGCCGTACCGTGGTGCGCGAGGCGTTGTCGCGTTTGCAGGCGGCCGGCCTGGTGGAGACCCGTCACGGCATCGGCACCTTCGTGCTGGATACACCCAGTGCCAGCGGTTTTCGCATCGACCCGGCGACCATCGTCACCTTGCGCGACGTGCTGGCCATCCTCGAGTTGCGCATCAGTCTCGAGGTGGAGTCGGCCGGCATGGCGGCTGCTCGGCGCAGCGACGTTCAGCTCAAAGCCATTCGCGAGGCACTGGACGCGATCAACGATGGCGCCGCGCATGCCAGTGATGCGGTGTCCTCGGACTTTCATTTCCACCTGCGCATTGCCGAGGCCACCGGCAACCGCTATTTCACCGATATCCTCAGTCATCTGGGCACCAGCATCATCCCGCGTACCCGGGTCAACTCCGCCGGCCTGGCGCGTGACGATCACACCCATTACATGGCGCGCCTGGAGCGTGAGCACGAGCAGATCTTCGAGGCCATCGCGCGCCAGGACGCCGAGGCGGCGCGAGCGGCCATGCGCTTGCACCTGACCAACAGTCGCGAGCGCCTGCGTCAGGCGCACGAAGCGGCCGAGGCCGAAGCGCTGCACGGCTGAAACTGGATGAACGAACTCGGCGGCCCAAGGCCGCCGAGTTCGTTTCTGCAGTGAGAAAAGGCGGGCGTGCATGGCTTCTCAGCAGCCTTTTTGATACGCAGGTAGTTTCAAGGGCCGCTAGCGACGATAGGCGAGGGCGACGATACCGCCTACCACGATCAGGCCGCCGATCACCTGCAGAATCCCCAATACCTGACCCAGGATCAGCCAGCCCAGCACCATGCCGGCCACCGGCTCCATGTTCATCACCGGTGCGTTACGCGCGATGTTCAGGCGCGGCATGCAGATGAACAGGGTGGAGAAGGCGGCGCCATAGAGCAGCACCAGACAGCCCAGCGCGATCCAGCCAACGCTGGCATTGGGCAGGCTCAAGCCGCCCGGGATCAGGCCGCTGGCGCCGAGCAAGGTAGAGGCACTGAACACCACGGCCAAAGTCAGCATGCTGCGTACCGAACCGGCCAGGCTGGAAAGGCGGTTTTCGGTGATCCACAGGGCGACGGCGAATACCCCGGCAGCGGTCAGGCTGAAGAGAATTCCCGCGATCCATTCGCCATCCAGCGTGGCACTGCCAGTCAGGCGTCCGGGAACATCGAGCACCAGCACCAGGCCGAACAGGATCACGCCCATGATCGCCAGCGCCTGGCGCGTCGGTGCCGGGCCGCCGAGCGCCCAGGTGAGCAGAGCCAGGAGAATCGGCGACAGGTTCACCACCAGCAATGCCAGCGCCACTGGAATCCGCGCTACGGCCGAGTAGATGCAGAAGCTCTGGATGGCGATCAGCAGGCCCAGCAGAATCTGCCAGCCCCAGGTGGCGCGGCCCAGTTTCAACGACTCGCGTCGCCACAGCACCAGCGCCACCAGCACCAGTAGGGTCACGCCGGCACGCGCGAGCATCGCCAGGAGCAGGCCGGTGTCGTGATCGAAGGCGATTCGCGCGGCGATATGGTTGCCGGCGAACGAGCAGGCCAGCGACGCGAGAATCAGGACGGCGATGTGACGGGGAAACGGGGTGGAACCTTGCATGACGTAAATCCTGTTGGTCATGGTCTTGTGCAGCGCTTGTCGGCGACTGCGGTGTCTCGGCCCTAAAGCAAAACGCCGCCCGGTTGGGCGGCGTTTCGTTCAATGCCCTGGGTTGGCGCTCAGAGCACCACGCTCGGCAGCCACAGCGAGATGGCGGGGATGTAGGTAACGGCCATCAGCACGGCGAACAGTGCGATGTAGAACGGCAGCAGCGCCTTCACGGTGCTCTCGATGCTGACCTTGCCGATGGCGGCGCCGACGAAGAGTACCGCACCTACCGGTGGCGTGATCAGACCGATACCGAGATTGACCAGCATGATCATGCCGAAATGCACAGGATCGACGCCGAACGAGGTCACCACCGGCAGCAGGATCGGGGTGAGGATCAGGATCAGCGGCGCCATGTCCATCAGCGTGCCCAGCACCAGCAGCATGAAGTTGACGCACATCAGGATCACGTAGCGGTTGTCCGACAGGGTCAGGAACGCGGTGGTGATCTTCGACGGAATCTGCATCAGGGTCATGATGTAGCCGAAGCTGGCGGCGAAGGCGATCAGGATCATCACGATCGACAGCGTGCGCACGGTGCGGTGCAGCATCTTCGGCAGTTCATTCCACTTGTAGTCGCGGTAGATGAACATGGTCACGAAGAAGGCCCAGACCACGGCAACGGCCGCCGACTCGGTGGCGGTGAACACGCCGCTGAGGATGCCGCCGAGGATGATGACCATGGTCATCAGGCCCCACAGGGCTTCGACGCAGATCTTCAGTGCCTGGCGCAGCGGAATCACCTCACCCTTTGGGTAGTTGCGCTTCTTGGCGAACATCAGGCACAGCGTCGCCATGGTGAAGCTCAGCAGCAGGCCCGGGCCGATGCCGGCGACGAACAGCGCGGCGATGGACACCGTACCGCCAGCGGCCAGCGAGTAGATCACCGAGTTGTGGCTGGGCGGGGTGAGCAGCGCCTGTACCGAGCCGGAGACGGTGACCGCAGTGGAAAACTCGCGCGGGTAGCCTTTCTTTTCCATTTCCGGAATCAGCACCGAACCGACCGAGGCGGTATCGGCCAGGGAGGAACCGGAGATGGCGCCGAAGAAGGTCGAGGCGGTGATGTTGACCAGCGACAGGCCACCGCGGACGAAGCCCACCAGCACCCCGGCGAAGGCCACCAGGCGCCGCGCCATGCCGCCTTCGGCCATGATCGCGCCGGCCAGGACGAAGAACGGAATGGCCAGCAGGGAGAATTTGTTCACGCCGCCGGCGATCTGAATCATCACCGCGTGCAGCGGGATGTCGATGTACCAGGCGCCGATCAGGGTGGCCAGGCCAAGGGCATAGGCGACCGGGACGCGCAGCAGAATCAGGACAATGAAGCTGCCCAGCAGGATGGCGGCATCCATTACACGGACTCCTTGGAATCTTCGCAGTTCTCGTAATCGACGACGCGGCGTTTATGCTGGTCGCCGTAGAGCAGTTGTTCGATGACGAACAGCAGGGTGATCAGGCCGCCCAGCGGAATCGGCGCGTAGCTGATACCGACGCGCATCCAGGTCAGCGTGCTGAGGTACTGGTTCCAGGTGGCGACGCACAGCTTGTAGCCCCAGATCAGCATGAACAGGGCGATGGCGCCCATGGCCAGGCGTACGAACAGGGTAAGAAAGGGTTGCGCCGCTTCGGGCAGGCGGTCGCTCAGCACCTGCACGGCCATGTGCGCACCGGCGCGGTAGCTGGCAGCGGCGCCGACGAAGGTGAACAGCACCATCAGCAGGATGGCGATGGGTTCGGGCCAGCCCAGGCCCTGACCGAGTGCGTAACGGCTGAACACGCCCCAGGGGATGATCAGGGCCATGACCACGATCGCCAGGCCGGCGGTCGCGATACAGGCGCGGTAGATGACGTCATTGACGCCCAGAACCAGGTTTTTCATGTGACTTTCACCGGTAGCGCGGCGCAGGCAGGGAGCCGGCGCCGCGCGCTTGCGCGTGGATTACTGAACGGCTTCGATGCGCTTGATCAGATCGGCGAACTGGGCGCCGTACTTCTCACGTACCGGGGCGGTAGCGTCGTAGAAGGGCTTGGTGTCGACTTCGATGAACTCGACGCCTTCAGCCTTGAGCTTCTCGTCGCTGGCCTTTTCCTTGGCAACCCACAGGTCGCGCTCTTCCAACTGGGCCTCTTTGGCCAGCTTCTTGACCAGCTCCTGCTGCTCGGGGGTGAGCTTCTCCCAGGTGGTCTTGGACATCAGCAGCGGCTCGGGGAGGATCAGGTGATGCGTCTGGGTGTAGTACTTGGCGGCACGGAAGTGGTTGTGCTCGAGCAGGGTCGGCGAGTTGTTCTCGGCGCCGTCGATCACACCGCTTTGCAGGGCGCTGAAGATTTCACCGGTGTCCATGGCGATGCCGTTGGCACCCATGGCGTTGAGGGTATCGATGAACAGCGGGTTGCCGATCACGCGGATCTTCATGCCCTTGAGGTCTTCCAGCTTGCGTACCGGTTTCTTGGTGTAGAGGCTGCGGCTGCCGGCTTCCATCCACGCCAGGCCGACCATGTTGAAGTCGGAGTTGGTGATGGCGTCGAGGATTTCCTGACCGATCTCGCCGTCGACCACCTTGCGCATGTGGTCGATGTCGCGGAACACGAACGGCATGTTGAAGACGTTGGTAGCCGGAACCACCGGGCCGACCGAGCCGAGGCTGACGCGGGTCAGCTGAACGGCGCCGATCTGGGTCTGTTCGATCACTTCCTTCTCGGAACCCAGCACACCGCCAGCGAACATGCGGGACTTGATTTCACCATTGGTGGCGGCTTCCAGTTTCTTGCCGAGGTTTTCCATGGCGACTACGGTCGGGTAGCCAGCAGGGTGGATTTCGGCAATTTTCAGGGTCGTCTCGGCCTGCACGAAGGAAGACAGACCGAGCGCTAGCGGAAGTGTGGCGAGAAGCAACTTGCGTTTGAGGTTCATGCGGAAAACTCCGTCTTGTTGTTGTTGGTGAACAGCAGTGCAGTCCGGTGCCGCGAACGGCCCGGGGTGAATCGGATCAGGGTTTGAAGGCAGGCTCCTCGATACCGCATACGCCAGCCTGCAGAGCGAATACGCCGCCGGCCAGCGGCTGGTCGGAGAGGTCGCCGCCGGGGCGGATCGAGGTGACGAACAGGGTGTCCAGATTCGCGCCGCCGAAGGCGCACATGGCGGGCTTCTTCACCGGCACGGCCAGCGAACGGTCGAGGCGGCCATCGGGCGTGAAACGGTGCACCAGGCCCTCGTCGTTGCCACAGATCCAGTAGCAGCCGTCGACGTCCATCGCAGCGCCGTCCGGGCGGCCCGGATGCTGCGTCATGTCGATGAACAGGCGACGGTTGTGCGGCGTGCCGCTGTCGGTGTCGTAATCGAAGGCCCAGACACTTTGTACGCTCGGGTGCGAATCGGAGAGATACAGGGTGCGGCCATCGGGGCTGAAGGCCAGGCCGTTGGGCACGATGAAGTCGTCGAGTACCTGCTGCAGCTGGCCGTCGTAGCGATACAGCGCGCCGACGCGGGCGCCTGCGGCCATGTCCAGCAGCATGGTGCCGGCCCAGAAGCGGCCCTGGCGGTCGCAGCGGCCATCGTTGAAACGCATTTGCGGGCGGGCGTGCTCGACCTGCGCCAGGCGTTCGGCCTGCACCTTGCCATCGTCTTGCGGGCGCAGATGGAAAATGCCGCTCTGCATACCGGCGAGCCAGCCGCCAGCCGGATGCATGGCGATGCAGGCGAGCATTTCCTCGGCCTGCCAGCTCTGCGTCTGGCCAGTGGCGGCGGACCAGCGATATAAGCGTCCGGCGGGGATATCGGCCCAGTACAGGGCCTGTTCGGCTGTATTCCAGACCGGGCTTTCACCCGTGGCGTTGCGCGCATCGACAATCAGTTCGGCTGTCATGGCAGGGGCGCTCTAGTTGTTGTTATGGCATCGGGTGGCGGTGGGGCGACGTTTCAGTCGTCGCCGAATGGGCCTGCTGCAACGAAGGCGCCGCCCTGGTAGATGCGTGCCGGGTCGTCCGCGGCCGGCATCGGCTGCGCCTCGACCTTGTCGCGGAACACTTCCGAGCTGTCCTTGGGCTTGAAGCCCAGATGCGCGGCCTTGCTGTTGTCCCACCACACGTCGCGGTTATCCGACATGCCGTAGACCACGGTGTGGCCGACGTTTTCGGTGTACAGGCAGCGCTCGATCAGGTGGGTGAGGTCGTCGTAGCTCAGCCAGGTGCTCATCATGCGGCGGTTGGCTGGCTCGGGGAAGGAAGAGCCGATGCGGATGCTGACGGTCTCGATGCCGTAGCGATCGAAATAGAAGCTGGCCATGTCCTCGCCGTAGGATTTGGACAGGCCGTAATAGCCGTCCGGGCGGCGCAGGCAGTTGGCGTCGAGATGCTCGTCCTGCTTGTAGAAGCCGATGACATGGTTGGAGCTGGCGAACACCACGCGTTTCACGCCATGGCGGCGGGCGGCTTCGTAGACATGGAACACGCCACTGATATTGGCGCCGAGGATTTCTTCGAAGGGGCGCTCGACCGAGACGCCACCGAAGTGCAGGATGGCGTCGACGCCTTCGACCAGTTGATGCACCGCGGCCTTGTCTGCCAGATCGCAGCGCACCACTTCTTCATGGGGGCCGGCGGCAGGGACCATCTCGCCGATGTCGGACAGGCGCAGAATGTTGGCGTAGGGGCGCAGACGTTCGCGCAGTACCTTGCCGAGTCCGCCGGCGGCGCCGGTCAGCAGCAGGCGATTGAAGGGGCGCAGTTCGCTGGAGATCGTGGTCATGGCGGGGCCTGGACTCTTATTGCTTGTTGTTATTGGTTTGTCATACGTTGTCGTATGACTTGAATCGATTATCAGCACCAGCCTGGTCAATGTCAACGTGACAGTTGCGGGAATTTGATAAGGACGCTCTGCCTGTCGCCAGGCTCGTTGGACAGATTCGGTCTCGCTGTCGGGCCAACGGAATTTTCGATTTGCCCGCTCTATTACGGCGGTTTCTCGTATGTGCTCGACGTATTTCGGAGAACCTGCCGGTGGTTTCGGTGAACCGCTGGAGTGTGATCGGCTCGGCGTATTTGACTAAAGTTGTATGACAACGTATCTCGGCGAGCGTGGAGCGTGCTTGTGCAAGGCGCTTGATTGATTTGGAGGCGTGAGATGGGCAGGAAACCTGCCGGTATTCGCAGCAGTGCGGCACCGACGCTGATCGACGTGGCCAGGGTGGCGGGGGTGTCGCCGATCACCGTATCACGCGCGCTCGGCCGACCTGAAGTGGTCACCGATGTGACCCGCAAGCGCGTACTGGAGGCGGTGCGCGCGACCGGTTACGTGCCCAATCTGGCCGCCGGCTCGTTGGCATCCAGCCGCAGCCGGCTGGTGGCGATCTTCCTGCCGACCATCGCCAACTCGATCTTCGCCGACACCGTGCAGGCGCTGACCGACCGCCTGGCTGCCGCCGGCTACCAGACCCTGCTGGGCCTGACCGGCTACCGCCCCGAGCAGGAGGAGGCCTTGCTCGAAGCGGTGCTGGGGCGGCGCCCGGACGGTATCGTGCTGACCGGAACCGAGCATTCCCAAGCCAGCCGTGAGCGCCTGGCGCGGGTCGGCATCCCGCTGGTCGAGGCCTGGGATCTGTGCGAGCACCCGGTGGATATGCTGGTCGGCTTCTCCCACGAGGCCGTCGGCCAGGCGGTGGCGCGCTACCTGATCGGCAAGGGATACCGCCGAGTGTCGGCGGTAGGTATCGATGATCCGCGGGGCCTGCGCCGTTATCGCAGTCTGGTCGCGGCGCTGCACGGGCACGTTGCGGCGCCAGTGGCGGCGCAGATTCTGCCGGCACCGGCGACGCTCGCGGTCGGCCGCGAAGGCCTGGCGCGTCTGCTGCGGGAGGGCGCTGCCGGTGAGGTGGTGGTGTGCAGTTCCGATACGGTGGCGCAAGGGGTGATGGCCGAGGCAATGAGCCGTGGCCTGCGTATCCCCGAGGATCTGGCGGTGATGGGCTTCGGCGACCTTTCCAGCGCGGCGCATACCCATCCGCCGCTCTCCACCGTGCGGGTGGACGGGCCGCGCATCGGCTGCGCCATCGCCGAAGCGCTGCTGGAGCGTATTGCCGAGCCAGCAGCTGCGCGTCAGCCACTGCGCTTGGACGTGGGCTTCGAACTGATCGAGCGCGGCAGCGCCTGAGCCCGGCACGCTCGGCTCAGGTCATGGCTCAGGCCAGGCGCAGGTGGTTGTCCCAGAGGCCGGCCGGTAGCTGCAGGGCGTTGGTGACGATGCGCGCACCGCGGCAATCGTACAGGCGGCAACGGCCCTGACCGGAGGTGACCACGAAGCCATCGGCCACCGCGCCGACGCCGGCGCAGTCAGGCAGCGGCACGTCGAGGCGCACCTCGGCGCTGTCCAGATCCCAGATGAAGAAGCGATTGCCGCGTGGTGCGGTCATCGCCAGCAGGCGCAGCTCGTCATGGATGGCCACGCTGGCGGTGTACTGGTTCATGGCTGCGCGCTGCGCCTCGCCAAGGGCAAAGGGCTGGTACGGCTGGCCGGGGCGTTTGATCGCCAGCAGCGGTACGGCATCGTGCATGTCGCCCATGTACTGCTGGCCGCTGACCACGGTGCCGTCGCGAGCCACGGCCAGGTGGCGGATGCTGTTTTGTTGATCGGCCAGATACTCCTGGCTGACCAGGCTGCCGTCGCGCTTGATCAGCACCAGGCTGGCCTGCATGGCATCGAGGTTCATGTCGATGCGGCTTTCCGCTTCGGTGCGGATGCCGCCGTTGGCCACCACCAGGGTTTCGCCATCGGGCATCCACAACAGCTGGTGCGGGCCGACGCCGTGCGTGCCGTGTTCGCCGTCGCGTTGCAGTCGCTCAGCGTCCAGGCGATAGACGCCGAGCACGCCGCGTCCGGGTTCGGTGGTGTCGTTCTCGGTGGTGTATAGCCATTCGCCGCTCTTGTGGAACACCGCGTGGCCGTTGAAGTGGCGCCCGGCTGGTGAGCTGAGCGTTTGCAGCAGGCGGCCGTCGCGGGTGTCGATCAGGTAACTTTCGGTACTCGGGCGGCGGCCGACGAACAGTGCCAGCGGCAAGGTCGGGTGCGGCACCACATCGTGGCAGCGTTCGTTCACCGCGGTGGCGAATGCGCGTTCACCGTCGAGGCGATAACCGACCGCGTAGTGCTTGCCATCAGCGTCGTCACGGGCCGACAGCAGCAGCGGTTGCCCCGAGGGGCCGAACAGCGTCCAGCCGCCGAAGGCGCCCGCAGCCGCCAGGCTGGCCGCTGCCGCGCCGAGACCGAGAAAGGTTCTGCGTTGCATCCGTCAGTCCCCGTCGTGCGCGTTGAAACCGATCTGTACGCCGAGGGCCCTGGCCAGCTCGCTTTCCTGCAGGCGATGCAGACGGTTGAGGCTGTCGTACAGCTCGTTCAACTGCGTGCGGCCGGCTTCGCTGGCCAGCAGTTCGGTGAGCGGCAGGTCCAAGGCGGCCAGGCGCTGGCGCGTGTCGAGGTAGGCGGCGTCGATGCGTTGCGCCAGCTCGGCCTGGTCGCTGCCCAGCAGCGCTTGCAGGCCGTCCTTGTTGTTGCCGTGCCAGAGCAGTTCGGCGCTGGCCAGTGCCGAGCCGAGGTTGGCCAGGCTGGCACCGCTGCGCCAGGATTCGGCCTGGTAGGGCTGGGGGATGCCCTTGGTCTGGCGGCCGAGCGGCGCGCCGAGTTTTTTCTTCAGGCCATCGATGCCGCTGACCTGAACGCGCAACAGTTCAGCCACCGCTTCCTTGGAATCGGCGTAGCGCTCGTTGGGGAACTGCTTGAGTTGTGCGGCCATGCCGCTCTCGTCGGCCTGCCATTGCGCGACGATGTCGGTAGCCAGGGCTTGCTGATGTTGACCGATGGCCTGCAGCAACGGGCAGTAGCGGGCTTTCTGCTCTGCCTGGGCCAGGTCGATGTCGGCGTCGAACAGCACGTATTCGGAGGCGGTCAGGCCCTGCACCACGACGCTGGCGCTGGCGAGGTCGGCCTGGGTCAGTTGCGGCTTGTTCTTGAGCAGCGCCTCGACCTGGCGCTGCACCAGGTTCTTCTTGTCCGGCCAGAACTGTACCTGCCAGGCGCGGTTGCCCTCGGCCAGCGGGCCGAGCATCAGCGGCTGCAGCGCCGACCAGGCGCTCATGGCGCCGAGAAAGGCCTGGCGCGCGGCGGGCAGCTCGGCGCTGCCGGCGCAGAAGGCCGCAGCACGTTCGGCCAGTTGGCGATCGGCTTCCTGCCAGCTGGTATAGGCCGGCAGCAGTACGCCGTCGGTGAGCGCGCCGGTGACCTTGGCGGTCTGATCCTGCTGGCCGCAGCCGACCAGGGCCAGGCCGAGCAGGGAGGCGATCAGGCTCTTGTGCAACATCTCGGGCTCCTTAAAGGGAATTGAGGAAGGCGAGCAGCGCGGCTCGCTCATCGGCATCGAATTTCAGCACCTGCTGCTTGGCCGCTTCGGCCTCACCGCCGTGCCAGAGTATGGCTTCCAGCAGGTTGCGTGCGCGACCGTCGTGCAGGAACTGGGTGTGGCCGTTGACGGCCTGGGTCAGGCCGATGCCCCACAGCGGTGGCGTACGCCACTCACGGCCGCTGGCGAGGAACTCCTCGCGGCCATCGGCCAGGCCTTCGCCCATGTCGTGCAGGAGCAGGTCGGTGTAGGGGCGGATCAATTGATTGGCCAGCTCAGGCTCGGCGGCATCGGCCGAGGTGGTGAAGCTGGGCGTATGGCACTTCTGGCAGCCGGCCTGGTGGAACAGGCTCTTGCCCTTCAGCACCTCCGGGGCGTCGACGTTGCGCCGCGCCGGCACGCCGAGGTTGCGGCTGTAGAACAGCACGCTGGCGAGGATGTTGTCGCTGACCTCCGGTTCGCCGCCATGGGGCGCGGCCAGGCAATCGGCCTGCGCAGCGGTGCAGTTGTCGCGAGGTATCAGCGAGGTGGTCAGGCCCATGTCGTTGGCGAAGGCGTCGGCATTCTGCTGATTCAGGTTGGGCTGGCCGGCCTTCCAGCCGAAACGGCCGAGTACGCTGCGTTGCTGCTGGCGATCCCAGACGATGTTGGCGCGCCCGGAAATGCCGTCGCCATCGGCGTCGTCCGGGTCGGCAGCGGCGAGGATGTCTTGTTCGGCAATGGCTTCGAGCAGGCCCAGGCCGATCATCGGTGGGGCGATACGGGTGGAGAACCGAGTGTCCGGGTGCATGTCGCCATAACCGAGTTGGGTGATTTCCAGCTGCGGTTTGCGCAGCTCCACCCGCGTGCCGTCGGCAAAATGCACCGGCACGCTGCTGTAGTTCACCCGCACCTTGCCTTCGGGGGCGACGCCGGGGTTGGCCATGTCTTGCAGCTGGGTGCCGTAGGTGGGCTCGGCGACCACGCCCTGGCGCTTCAGCAACTCGGCATGCTCGGCCGCGGCCGGGATGGACAGGCGCACCAGCATGGAGGCTGCGCTGAGGGTACCCGGCTCCGGCGGATGGCCTCGGCCGTCCTTGAGGTGGCAGTTCTGGCAGGCATTGGTGTTGAACAGCGGGCCCAGGCCGTCGCGCGCGGTGGTGGAGGCGGGCGCTGGCACCCAGGGGTTGCGGAAGAAGCTGTTGCCCACCGCAAAATCCAGGCGCCGGCTTGGCGCCAGGTTGGCCGCGGGCAGAGAGAAGGCGTTGTGGTCGAACTTGCGTACCGTGGCGGCGCCAGCCGACAGGGCTTCGCCGGGTTCTGCCGCCGTGAATTCGGGTTGCTGCTCGCAGGCGATCAGGGTCATAGCCAGGATTGGCAGCAGGCAGCGCTGGAGCGGCGACATCGAGGAACTATCCGGACGGCAAGGAAACGGGGCGGCAAGATTATCAGGCTAACGAAATTTAAATAAGATCAATTAGCGTTATCCGGGCGCGGCCAGCGGTCGCGGGCTGCTGCGCCGTCCGCCTCAGCGATGAGTTGTCAGGCGCCGGCCCGGTCCACCGCGATAAACCACTTCGGCTGCATAGCCGCGAAGTCGGTGCGCACGTTGTTGGGCAGATAGCTGGCCGAATCCAGCACACGCATCTGGCCGAGCGAGCGTTCGAACACCACCCAGTGCCAGAAGTCACGGCCGTTTTCCTGGTGGTGCTTGATGGCCAGCAACGCCAGGTCCGGCAGGGCCTCCCAGGAGACGAAGGGCGTTTCGCCGGCTGCAGCTCTGGCGCCACCGCTGGCCAGCAGGCGGCGCACGTACTGGGTATCGGACCACAGCGACTGGTCTTCGGCATGAATGCCCATGGCGTTGGCGATGGCCTTCATCTCGGCGTAGCGCTTGCCAAGGATGTTGGCGGCCGCGGCGATACCGCAGCCGCTGACTTCCTCCTGGATGACGGGTAGCACGATGCACTATTCCTTGTAGGTGGGATGAATGTCGAAGCTACCGGCCTGTGCCAACCATGGGAAGCACCAGCACTCAGCTCCGGCGCGGCAGGTCGAGCAGCGCCAGCAGCCCGCCGCCTTCGCGGGGTTGCAGGGTGAGGCTGCCGCCATGGGCGCTGGCGATTTGCCGGGCGATGCTCAGGCCGAGGCCATAGCCGCCGGTGCCTTCGCCGCGTGCTTCGTCCTCGCGGTAGAAGGGTTCCATGACGCGTTCCAGCAGGGCGTCGTCGATACCCGGGCCGCGGTCGGCGATGCCGATACGTATGTACTCGGCGCTGTCTTCGATCTGGATTTCGATGAGTCCGCCGGCATGCCGCACGGCATTTTCCAGCAGGTTCTGCAGGCAGCGGTGCAGGCCGCTGGCGTGCGCCACCAGCGGGCGGGCGCTGCCTTGGATCGCCACCTCGGCGCCTAGATCATGAAAGTCCGCCTGCAGGCCCTGCAGCAGCGCGTCGATATCCACCTGTTCACGGGCGTCCTGCAGCTCGCCGCTGCGCAGGAAGTCCAGGCTCGCCGAGACCATTTCCTCCATGCGTTGCAGGTCGTCGCGAAAGCGCTGGCGGGTGGCTTCGTCGGCGAGCAGCTCGGCGCGCAGACGCAGGCGGGTAATCGGCGTGCGCAAATCGTGGGAAACGGCGGCGAAGAAGCGCGTGCGCTCGGCGATGCTGTCGATCAGGCGGCGCTGCATGGCGTTGAAAGCCTGCGCGGCCTGGCGCACCTCACGCGGACCTTCGACCGGCAACGCAGGGCGATGAATGTCCTGGCCGAGCGCTTCGGCAGCGCCGGTCATGCGTTGCAGCGGGCGCAGCACCAGGCGCACGGCGAGCAGGGCGATCAGTACCACCACGATGATGCGCAGCAGGTAGATGCGGGTCAGGTAGTCGAGCAGCAGCGACAGCGGCGGGGTGTTCGTCCAGCCCTGCTCCTCGGTGGCCTGCAGGTAGAGCTGCGGGCCACTGGGCAACTGCAGCTCCACCAGAAAGCGACCACTGGCCGGGCCCGTGCCGAACAATACCGGCAGGCTGGCCGGATGGCCGTCCTGATCGAGCACCTCCAGGCTCAGCAGGCGCAAGCGGGGAGCCGCTCCGGTGCGTTGCTCGACCACTTCGCGCAGCAGTGCTTCGCGATTGCGGTCGGCCTTGTCCAGTGCCGGCGTGCTCGGCGGACGTTCGAGTAGGCGAAAGTCATCGGCCTGCAGCGCGCGAATCAATGCCAGGGCCTGCTGCGGATCGCTCCGGTCGAGCAGGATCAGGTCGGCCAGGCGCGTCGCCAGCAGGCGCGTGGGGATCTCCAGCACCTGGCCATGGCGCACTTCGTACCAGATGCTGCTGGTCAGCACCTGCGCGGCGAGCAGGCCGGTCACCAGGATCAGCACCAGGCGACCGGACAGCGAGTCGGGCCAGAAGCGCTTCACCCTTGCTCTACCTGTTCGACGGTCAGGGCATAGCCCTCGTTGCGCACGGTGCGGATCAGCCTGGGCGCACGCGGATCGTCTTCCAGATGCTGGCGCAGGCGGCTGATGCACACGTCGATGCTGCGGTCGAAGGGCGCGCGTTCCTTGTCGAAGGCATGGCCAAGCAGGAAGTCGCGGCTCAGCGGGCGATTGGGGTGTTGCAGCAGCAGGCGCAGCACGCGGTAGTCGGAGTTGCCGAGGCTGATTACCAGGCCGGCGGGCGAGCGCAACTGCCGCGTGGCGGTGTCCAGGCGCCAGCCGGCGAAGCGCAGGGTGGTGGCCTCATCGAGGCGCGCGCGATCCGGAAAGCTCTGCGTGCGGCGCAGCACCACCTTGATCCGCGCCAGCAATTCGCGCGGGTCGAACGGCTTGGGCAGGTAGTCGTCGGCGCCCATCTCCAGGCCGACGATGCGATCGACCAGGGTGCCGCGCGCGGTGAGCATGATCACCGGAATGTTGCTGCGCACGCGCAACTCGCGGCACAGGGTCAGGCCATCCTCGCCCGGCATCATCAGATCGAGCACCACCAGGTCGATCAGCTGCTCCTCCAGACGCTTGCGCATCTCCACACCCTGGCTGGCCACGCTGGTCTGGTAACCGGCATCGCTGAGGTAGGTGGAAAGCAACTGGCGAATCTCGGGGTCGTCGTCGACGATGAGGATGTGATCCGGTCGGGACATGGGCATCACCTGTGGGCGGGACGAGCACCTTACACCGGTGCCGTCGGGCAAATGTAATGGAATGTTGTGGCGCGCAGGTCATGCGATCGCCGATACATCTCGACAGCCAGGGGGCCGGGGCGCAATCGATAGAATCCTTCGAATACAAATGCGACTGATTGTATTTAAGGAATATCGATGTCCCAAGTGCTTCCCGCAGTCCCCTCGAGTCTGTCGAAAACCCTGGCTCCGGCGTTCGGCCTGATGCTCGGCGCCTGCACGCTGCCGACGCTGGCCGATGATAGCGCGGTGCAATTGCCCGCCACCCAGGTGACCGGCCAGAACGTGCCCTACAAGACCGACCGGGCTTCTTCGGCGAAGATCGCCGTGCCGCTGCTCGACGCGCCGCAGAGCGTCAACGTGGTGCCGCGCGAGGTGCTCGACGAGCAGAACGCGCAGACCCTGCAGGACGTGCTGCGCAACGTGCCGGGCATCACCTTCATGTCCGGCGAGGGCAACCTGGGCTGGGGCGACCTGTTCTCCATCCGCGGCTTCTCCTCGGAGCAGAGCCTGACCGTCGATGGCGTGCGTGATTCCGGCATGTCCAGCCGCACCGACACCTTCAACCTGGAGCAGGCCGAAGTCTACAAGGGCACCGGCTCGGTGGAGTCCGGCGTCTCGGCCATCGGCGGCAGCGTCAACCTGGTCAGCAAGCGCGCCCACCTGGGCGACGATGGCAAGCTGTCGGCGGGCATCGGCAGCGACAACTACAAGCGCCTGACCGCGGACATCAATCGCGAGATCAACGATACCAGCGCGGTGCGCATCAACCTGATGAAGCACGGCAACGCGGTGGCCGAGCGCGACGAAGTCGACTACGACCGCTGGGGCCTGGCCACGTCCTTCGGCTTCGGCCTGGGCACCGACACCCGTTTCTGGCTCGATGCCTTCTACCAGAAGGACGAGAACACCCCGGACGGCGGTGTACCGATCCAGCGTGGCAGCAATGGCAAGCGCATGCCCGGCGTATCGCGCGATGCCTGGTACGGCGATTCGAGCCTATACACCCAGCAGACCGAGACGCGCTCGCTGACCGGCTTGTTCGAGCATGACTTCGACGACAGCACCACGCTGCGCAACCAGCTGCGCTGGCAGCAGACCGACAACTGGGCGGTGCTGTCGCCGGCGCGCTTCGTCGCCGCCAACGCCGATGGCAGCCGCAACTGCACCGGCACGCGCTGTGCCAGCCTCGGCTACGTAGGCGTCGGCCCGGTCAGCTCGGTCAATGGCGTCAACTCCTACACTGACTACGCCAACAGCGGTGACACCCGCTATGGCTACCTGCGCGGCAGCGACTTCGGCCTGTCCAAGCGCTATTCGATCATCGACAACCAGACCGACCTGAGCTTCGACTTCGCCACTGGCGGCATCGGCCACCAGGCGGTCACCGGCGTCGAGCTGTACAAGGAAACCTACGCCGGCCTGCACAAGAGCATGAAGGTGCCGGACGGCGCGATGTTCTTCGACATGACCGATCCGGCCCATCACTTCGCCTCCACCTACGAGCGCAAGGGCTACGGCGACCCGGCCACCGAGGTGAAGAACGCCGGCCTGTACGTCTCCGATACCCTGACCTTCAGCCCGCAATGGCAGCTGCTGCTGTCGCTGCGCTACGACCGCTGGAAGGTCAGCACCGAGAACGGCGGCAACGAAACCACTCGTCGCGACGACACCTTCGGCGGCCGCGCCGGGCTGGTGTTCAAGCCGGCGCACAATGGCAGCATCTACCTGTCCTACAGCCAGTCGGCGCAACCTTCGGCCATTGGCGCCACCACCAACAACCAGGTCTACGGCGCAGCCAGCACGGCCAACTACGAGCCGGCCAAGGCCAGCACCTACGAACTGGGCACCAAGCGGGAGCTGCTCGACAAGCGCCTGCGCCGGACCGC